>DASRZO010000118.1:0-11079 GCA_035686405.1 Pseudomonadales bacterium
GACGCGCCGAGCAGCGGCAACACGACGCAGGCGCCGATCGCGGCGACGAGCAGCCCGCGCGGCCACGCGGCATTCGACCGCGCCGGTACGCCCCACGCGCCGAGCGGCCGGCGCCGCCACCACGACACCATGCCGGTGACGGTCATCCAAATCAGCGCGAGCGCGACGGCGGTATTGCCCCACCGGTTGATCGCGCCGAAGTCGGCTTGGTGCAGGTGCACGCCCATGTCGATCAGCCGCGCGAGCGCCGGCGTCGTGTGTGGAGAGACATCGTCGAGGATGACGCCCGACGCCGCATTCGCGATCACCGCGCGGTCCGCCGACGGTGCGACGTCGACGTTGTGCATCCACCACGGACTGCCCGGGGCGGCGCCGAGACGGATCTGCAGCGCGCCAACGACTCCGCGCTGCCGCGCGCCTGTGACCGCGGTATCGAGGGCGGGCGCCGCCGCGAGCACTTGTTGGGCGGTTGCGCCGCCGGGACTGAAGCCGGCCGGATTGCGCTGCTCGAAGCGGTCCTGCAGCGGGCCGAGCACGTTCCCGCCCCAGAACGCGGTCCACGGCAACGCCGTGATCAGGAACGTCAGGATCAACAACGCAAACCATGCGGCGACGCAGGCGTGCAGGTCGCGCCAGAACAGGCGGCTGCCGCGGTCGGTACGCGGCCACAGCGCGCGCCGCCAACCGATACCGCGCGGCCACCATAGATAGAGGCCGCTCGCGATCATCACGATCGCCCAACAGTCGCCGAGTTCGAGCAGCCAACTGCCGGCGGTGCCGGCCGGCCAGCCGCCGTGCAGCGCGCGCGTCAGGCCGGGTAACCACTGCGTCGCGTCGAGCGCGCCGAGCACGCGCGCGTCGGCCGAGACGAATATCGGCTCGACCAATCCGTCGCTGCGGGCGAGCAGGACGACGGTCGATCGGTCGGCCGATTCGGGTAGGCGAATCTCGGCGACGCGCGCATCGGCTCGATCGCCGAGCGCGGCGTGCAACTGCGCGCTCGGCGGTCGCGGCGTCGCGGCGTCGGCGGCGAAGCGCAACTCCGGATAGCGCGCATCGACCCATGCGTACGACCACAGATACAGCGAGCCGGTGACGCTCTGCCACAGCGCGAACGGAATGACCAACAGCGCCGCGAAGAAGTGCCAACGCCAGAACAGCCGGTACAGCGGCGCGCCGCGCGCCGATGCGAGCGCTCGAGGCGCGGCTTCGATCGTCGCCATGATGTCTCAACCCGTTGAACAATCGAGGCGCATCTTAGGCAAGTTGCGGATGGCGCGGACAGCGGCACCCGTCGGCGCGGGTGCGGCAATTTGTCGCATGTGTCGCGACAGGGTGCGGTCGTTGGGGTTCGGTGCGACGGTATGTCGCATTGTCGCTCGGCAAGCGACCCGATACGGTGCCGCGCCAAAGTCGGACGGTCGGGTCTTCGCATGCAGTTCGCCTCGATGGAGCGGAAACACATTCGTGCAGTCGCCATGTGCCTAAGTCTGTGTGCGAGCCCGCTTGCCCTCGGCGACGAGCCGTCCGGCTGGACCCCGCCGGAAGTGATCGTCGTCACCGCGAAGGCCGCCGACGCCTATGCCGCGAGCGAAGCGAGCGTGCTGCGCACGCCGGTGCCGCTGATCGAGGTGCCGCAGTCGGTGCAAGTGCTGACGCAGAGGCTGATCGTCGAGCAGGACTTGTCGACGTTGTCCGATGCAGTGCGCAATGTCTCAGGCGTCGTGCCGGCCGCGCCGTCGGAAACGGTGCTGGTCAATCCGATCGTGCGCGGCTTCGAATCCGAGATCTTCGTCGACGGTCTGATCGCGTACGGCGACACCGCCGTGATCGACCCGTCGAGCCTGTCGGGCATCGAGCGCATCGAGGTCGCCAAAGGGCCGAACTCGCTGCTCTTCGGCGGCGGCAGCGGTGCGCCTGTCGGCGGCCTGATCAACATCGTCACGAAGACACCGACCGCTGTCGCGAGCTACGAGGTGGAGATGCGCGGCGGCAGCTTCTCGACGCTACAGCCGAGCATCGACATCAACCAACCGTTGCTGGACGGGGTGGCGCTGCGGCTGACGGGCGAATACCTGTCGTCGGACGACGCGATCGACGAGGTTTCGATCGACCGGACCACGTTGAATCCGTCGCTGCGCATCGAGTTCGACGAGAACACCGAGCTGCTGCTGCGTTACGGGTACAACCAGATCAAGCAGCTCGAATACGCCGGGCTGCCGGCCGAGATACGCAACGCGCCCGGCGTCGATCGCTTCCACTTCAGCGGCGCGACCGACGCGCCGCGAACCGACATCGACAACAAGATGATCACGGGTGTGCTGACGCATCGCTTCTCGGATGCACTGTCCGCGGTGCTTCAGGTGCGGCGCTACGACAGCGACTTCTCGGAGTATGCGTCGTTTCAGTTCCCGGCGTTCTATCCGCCCACCGGTACGAGCTATCCGATCATCAAGGGTTATCTGCCGGCGGAGACGAACGAGTGGACCGTCGACGCAAGCGTGGTGGGGCAGTTCGCGACGGGGGCCGTCGAACACGTCGCGATCGCCGGTGTGCAGAGCGATACGACTCGTTACAACGCTGGTCTGGGCTTCGATTTCGCGCCGATCGGCGCGATCGACTTCGCAGTGAACGGCAGCGGCAACGACGTGGCGTTTGGCGCTATTCCGCCGACGCAGCCATACCGCAATACCTACGATACGCGCGCCGTCTATGTGCAGGATGAGGCGACGTTCGCGACCCGCTATCACCTGCTCGCCGGTCTGCGCTATGCGGAGCTGTCGATCAACGAACGCCTCGGTAACGGCAACAACGCGTATCACGAAGTGAATCCGCGTATCGGCGCCGTGGTGGACTTGGTCGATGGGCTGTCGGTGTTCGCCGACTACGCGACCGGTTCGCGGTTGACCGTGTTCCTGACCTCGGGCGGCGCGCCGGACCCCGAGACATCGGAGTCGGTCGAGGGCGGCTTCAAGTTCGGCATGAGTGCGATCGGCCTGACCGGGACGATTGCGGTCTACCGGCAGACGCGCGACCACGTGCCGACGGCGGACCCGCTGAATCCGTTCCTGCAGGTGCAGACCGGCAAGCAACGCTCGCAAGGTGTCGAGGCCGATCTGATCTGGGAACCGAACCCGAGCTGGTCGCTGCTGCTCAACTACGCGCACACGAACGCGGAGGTCACCAAGGACACGACGATTCCTGACGGCGACGCACTGCCGCGCGTCCCCGACGATAGCGGCCGCGCGGCGGTGCGCTATCGCATCGTGAACGGGCTGTTCGCCGGCGCCGGGTTCGGTATCGGCGTGACGGCGGCAAGCGGCGCGGAGATCACGTTGCCGAATGCGATTCGCACCGACGGCTACACGACCGTCGATGCGCAGGCGAGTTACGAGCGCGGGCCGTATCGGCTGACCGTGTCGGCGGAGAATCTGTTCGACGAGAAGTACTTCTTGCCGTATCAATACCTGGCGCAGTCGGTCGTGCGGCCGGGCACGCCGCGATCGGCGTACGTGTCGATCGCCGTACGGTTCTGACCGGGATGCGGCAATTCGACATTTCGCAAATTGAGGGGAGCCATGAGTAATCGAAGATCGGTCGTGCGCGGCCTCGGTACCGCCGCGATGCTGGCACCGCTGCTCGCCGGCGCTCGCGGCGCGAGCGCTGCGACGGAGTCGCACGCGACGCCTGCGAAGATGAGCGACGAGCACATGCAAGCAATGCGCGACGTGCTCGGACCGAATTGGGTAGGCCGCGAGCAAGTCGCGATGCTGCTGTATCCGGGCTTCACCGCGCTGGACTTGGTCGGCCCGCAGTACTTCTTCGCGTGCATGTACGGCGCGACCGTGCATCTCGTGACGACGGAGCCGACGCTGGCGCCGGTCAAATCCGATCTAGGGCTCGCGATCGTGCCGACGGTGACGATGGCGGACGCGCCGCGCGATCTCGACATTCTGTTCGTCGGCGGCGGAACGCAGGGCACGCTCGACGTGATGCAGCGCGCGGACGTGATCGCGTTCCTTGCCGATCGCGGCGCGCGCGCGAAGCACGTGTGCAGCGTGTGCACCGGTTCGATGGTGCTCGGCCAAGCAGGTCTCTTGAAAGGCAAGCGCGCGACGTCGCACTGGGTGGCACGATCGGTGTTGCCGGAGTTCGGCGCGACGCCGGTCGACGCGCGCGTCGTCACCGACGGCAACGTCACCACCGCGGCCGGCGTATCGGCGGGGCTCGACTTCGGTATCGCAGTCGTCGAGTCGTTGCGCGGCAAGCCGTATGCGGCGGCGCTGATGCTGCAGGCCGAATACCACCCGCAGCCGCCGTTTCCTGGCGGCACGCTGGCGACGACCGATGCCGCGGTCGGCGGCATGATGGATACGATGATGGCGCCGCTCGCCGAGCAGTTCAGGGTCGCGGCGCGAGGCGGCGTCTAACGACATAGAAATGGCGCAATGGCGGGCGCGTCTGCGCGCCATCGCGGCGGGAGGGAGTGCATGAGGAGCGAGTTCCTGCGAGCCGCGCATTTGCTCGGCGGAGCCCTGTGCGCGCTGTCGGTGTCGGCGTACGCGGCCGACGCGAGCACACAGCCCGTGGAGATCGAATTCGCGGCCGTCGTCGGTGCGGAACCGGCATCGTGTACGACGACGTATCGAGACGTCGGTTCGTCGCATGCCGCGATGTTCTTGCAGGACTTTCGCATCTACGTCAGCGCGGTCCGTCTGATCGCCGCCGACGGCGCCGAAGTTCCCGTCACGATCAGCCCCGACGGCATCTGGCAGAACGACCGGGTCGTCTTGCTCGATTTCGAGAACGGGACCGGCAACTGCAACGGCAATGCACCGATGAACCATCGCGTCAAAGGCAGCGTGCCGCCCGGAACATATCGCGGCATCGTGTTCGAGATCGGCGTGCCGTTCGAACTCAACCACCAAGATCCGACGCGCGCCGCGGCGCCGCTGAATTTCTCGGCACTGACCTGGCCGTGGCAGATCGGCTACAAGTTCGCGACGATCGATTTCGACACGAAGCCGGCCGGTGAGCGGACGCTCGTGCCCGTCGAAGGCATGAACGCCAAAACCTCGGCGACCGGATTCTCGGTGCATCTCGGCAGCATGCAATGCGCATCGAGCGGCCCGCGTGTGCCGCCGGCGGCACCGTGCGGCAGCCCGAATCGGCCGGTGTATCGCTTCGATGACTTCGACTCGACGAAACAAGTGCTCGTCCTCGATCTCGGCGCACTGCTCGCCGGTACCGACGTCACGCAAAACATGCCCGGGAGCCCGTCTGGCTGTATGTCGGGCATCGGCGATGACGACTGCATCGACATCATGAACCGCTTCGGTTTGTCGTTTCGGGGAAAGCCGTCGACGGGCCAACAGTTCGTTCGTGTCGCGGCGCAGTAGTGCCGTAGTCGTCCTCGGCATCGCAGGTGTCGTGCTCGCCGCCACGTTGGCCGCCGAACCGCCGGCCGCTGCCGAACCCGGTTCGGACGACGCAGCTGCGCTCCGTCCGGATCTCTTGCAGGCGTACGTGCCGAGCACGTACGCGTGGGATCTGCCGGCATGGATGCCGAAGCCGCTCGATCCGCGCGACAACCCGACGACGCCCGAGAAGGTCGAGCTCGGGCGGCGGCTTTTCTACGACACGCGTCTGTCGGTCAATCGCACGCGGTCGTGCGCGTCGTGTCACCGGCAGCGACTCGCCTTCACCGATGGCTTGCAGAAGTCGCCGGGTGCGTTTGGCGATTTGACGGCGCGCAACGCCATGTCGCTCGCGAACGTCGCCTATGCGCCGGTGTTGACGTGGAGCAATCCGCTCTTGTCCTCGCTCGAGAAGCAGGTCCTGGTGCCGTTGATCGGACAAGAGCCGATCGAGATGGGTATGGCGGGACGCGACGACGAACTCGTCGCGCGGCTGACCGCCGAGCCGGTGTATCCGCCATTGTTCGCGCGGGCATTTCCGGAAACGGACGGCGCGATTTCGTTGGGCAGCGTCGTTCGCGCGATCGCTGCGTTCGAACGCACGCTGATTTCCGCTCGTTCGCCATACGATCTCTATCGCTATGAAGGTCGAGTGGACGCCCTGTCCGAAGCGGCGATTCGCGGCGAGGCGCTGTTCTTCGGCGAGCGCCTCGAATGTCACCACTGCCACGGCAACTTCAATCTGAACGATTCGGTGATGCACGAACGCAACCGCGTCGGCGAGATCGCGTTCCACAACACCGGCCTCTACGACCTCGACGGTAACGGCGCGTATCCGCCGGACAACATCGGCCTCGAAGAACACACGGGACGCGCGCAGGACATGGGACGCTTCAAAGCGCCGACGCTGCGCAACGTCGCGGTGACCGCGCCGTACATGCACGACGGCTCGATCGCGACGCTCGACGACGTGCTCGATCACTATGCGGCCGGTGGACGCACGATTACGGGCGGACCCTACGCCGGCGTCGGTCGCGACAATCCGCTCAAGAGCGCGTTCGTATCCGGCTTTACGTTGACGTCGCAGGAACGCGCCGATCTGCTCGCGTTTCTGCACGCACTGACCGACGAGCAATTCTTGAACGATCCGCGGTTCGCCGACCCGTGGCAGGCCGGACGTTCGCCGTGACGGCCATCGATCGAAGGAGACCTCGCATGATTCGTACACGCCTGTTTGTCCTCGGCGCCGGACTAGTGCTTGCGGCCGCGGCGTTCGCACATTCCACCCTGAAGAGCACCGTGCCCGCGAGCGGCTCGGTACTCGCTGCGTCGCCCGAAGAGATCGTGCTCGAGTTCAATGAGCCCGCCGTCGTGACGTCTGTGGTCGTGATCGATGCAGGACAAGTCGAACGCAAGCTCGCATTCGCGCCGTCGGGCAGCGCGGCGACGTTCACCATTACGGCACCGGCACTCACGGCGGGGCGCAACGAGATCCGTTGGGCCGCGCTGTCCGGCGACGGTCACCCGGTCACCGGCACCCTCATCCTCGTGATCAAGCCGTCCATCGCGCACGACGCCGACCATCGGGATGACTGATGCTGGAGGCTGCGGCATGCGTCGTGAAGCTCGTCTCGTATGCTGCGAGCCTCGCGGGCGCAGGGGCGACGCTCGCTTGGGCGAGTCTTGCTGACGATCTTGCGTGGGCGCGGCCGCAAGTAGCGCGCGTCACCGTGGCGGCTGCGCCGACGATCATTGTGAGCGCGGTCGCGGCGACCGCGCTGCTGACGGTACAGCTCGGCGGCGTGAACGCCGGCGTTCTACGCGCCGTTCTCCGAGGTCCTAACGGTTTCGCGCTGGCGTTGCAGCTCGGTGGTGCGTCGTTGCTGCTCGCGACCGCGCGGGGCGATGGTTCGCCGAAGGTGCGGCTGGCCGCTGCGATCGCAATCCTTGCGTCGTTCGGCGTGCTCGGTCATCCCGCATCGATGTATCTGGGCGGCGGCGTCGTCACGGCCGCGCACGTGGGTGCGGCGGCGTGGTGGCTCGGTGCGCTGCTGCTGCTGCGCCACGCCTGCACGGCGTTGCCGAACGCGGCACTCGCACGCGGGGTACGGCGGTTCAGCCGCCAAGCGGTGCTGATCGTCACCGCCTTGCTCGTGGCCGGCGCGCTGCTGGCGCTGCTGCTCGTTCGAGTCGATCAAGTTCTTCGGTTGATACCGTACGTGCAGGTGTTGGGCGTGAAAGTCGGCTGCGCCGTGACGGTGCTCGCGGTCGCCGCGTACAACAAGCTCCGACTGGCGCCGCGGCTGTTCGCCGAGGACGCCGGCGCGGCGCGCGAATTGCGGCGTTCGATCGACGTGGAGATCGCGCTCTTTGCTGCGGTGCTCGCGGTGACGGCCTGGCTCACGACGTTCGACTCGCCGCACGAATGAGCGCGCCGCGCCGCGGTACGCGAATGCACGCAGTCGACCCCCGACGCTACGGGGCAATACGGATGGTACGTGCGCGGCGAGAAATTCAAGATCGAGCGAAGATGTCCGAGGAATTTGGATGGGCGTCAGCAGTACCGCGCTCGAGTCGAATCCGGCGATTGCGGGCTACGCGCTGGCGGCGGCCGTGGGCGTCGCCAGCGCGCTGGCGCGAACATTGATGGGCGATGCGTCCGCGGCGTCGGTCAGTGCGGGGATCGTCGCAGCCGTTGCGGTGCTGCCGCTATTGCGGTGGTGCGCCGGGTCGGATTCGGTCCATGCGGTGGCCTGGATGACGCTTGCCGGATTGATCGGGTGGCTGATCGGCGTGCGAATGGAATCCGGGCCGTTCGGATTGGTCATCGTCGAGTCCTGGTGCTCGAGCAACGCCGCGACCGGAATCGGCGGCGCGATCGCGAAGCTCGAAGTCTTCCCGCTGTCTCACCTTTGCATGATCGTCAGCGCGATGGTCGGTATGACCCTCGCCATGCGGGCGCGACGAGAACGACGCGTGTTGCGCTGCTGCGCGATCAATCTACTGCTGATGCCCGCGGCGATGGTCGTCGCCGACGCCGGCGTATTGGCGGCGGCGGATCGCCTAGGCGTGCGCGTCGCAGTGCAGATGTTGGGGGCGATGAGCGCGACCATGATCGTGACGGGGTTGCTCGGGCGCATGCTCGTACCGGAAGGCGCGGCGCGTTCGCGCTGAGTCGCGCGCCGCAGCGCGTTCCACTTCCTTCAATGAAGATCGGGTGGTGATGGGCGTGCCTGATAGGTGACGCCCCATCCTCCCGGCAGCCGGCGACCGTGAGACGTCCGGCTTCGCGTCGATTGAGCGGCGCGCGCCCAAACCCTGCAGATGCGACAAATCGTCGCATTGTCACCCCGCGACCGCGTCAGTACCGTGCGTCGCCCGAACCAAACGAGAGATGCATCGGTTGGAAGTGGGCCCGTGTTGCTAGTTGGGGCGAACGAAATGACGAGATCCGCGAGGTCTTTGTGGTTGTACGCGAGCGTGACCGCCTTGTCGGCGACCGCGGCGCATGCGGAAGACCCGCAAGACAACACGCCTCCTGAGAACATCGTCGTGACCGGAAGCCGCATCGTATCGACGGCGACGAAGACGGACACGCCCGTGATGGAAACGCCGGTGGCGATGCAGACCGTCACGCAGCAGACGCTGCAGGATCAACAAGCGTTGGCGCTGGAGGATGCGCTTCACAACGTGTCCAGCGTCTCCTCGGTCGGCGGCGAAGGTACGCAAGAGAACATCTGGGTGCGCGGGTTCTTGACCACGACGACGTTCCACAACGGCTACCGCGTGGATGAATATTCGACGACCGGCGGCGGCACCACGGGCGCGGTTTCACTCGCGAATGTTCAGAGCATCGATGTGTTGAAAGGCCCCGCGGCCCTTCTATACGGTCAGGTGGAGCCGGGCGGCATCGTGAACGTGGTGACCAAACAGCCGCAAGATCGTTTCGCCGGTTCGCTCGAGCAGATCGTCGGATCGTGGAGTCAGAGCGTCACGCAAGTGGATTTGACAGGACCGCTGAACGACGACCGAACGTTTCTGTACCGACTGAATGCGTCCTACGACAGCAGTGATTCCTGGCGCGAGGGCGTGAATGCGCGGACGCGTTTCGTGGCGCCGGTGCTCGAGTGGCGCATATCGCCGCAGACGACGGTGTCGGTCGAAGGAGAATTCAGGCATTCCGATCTCGATGCCGACGTTGGTCAGCTGGCCGCATACGACGCCGCGACGAACAGCCTCGTGTTTCCACCCAAGCGGCGGCAGATTCTCGATAATCCGACCACATACGACACGGATTTCGGTGAACTTCGGCTCACGCACGATTTCACCGCCGACTGGTCGGTGAATCTGCATCTGGTCGACCGGTACACCGACGTTCCCGCGTCCGACGGCTACTATCCCGACAACATGCATCAGGTCGACGGCGTCTGGTATGTCGATCGCGGTCTATCGACGATCGGCAATACCAATCACAGCGAAGCCGCCATCCTCGACTTCACCGGACATTTCTCGACCTTCGGCCTGCGGCACACGCTGTTGTTGGGCAGCGACTTCTACGATGAACACTTCACGTTCAGTCTGGGGGGATCCGACTACGGCGTCTTTTCGACGACGCCGCTGCGCGACCCGTCGTCGCCATCGGGGCTGGTCGCCAATCCCGACAACAGAATCAAGCTGTATCAGATGAACGAACTGTACGGCGTGTATTTGCAGGATCAGGTCGAACTGCCCCACGATGTGTTTCTGCTTGCCGGCGTTCGTTATCAGCATTTCCGCACCACCAACGCCTTCGAAGCACCGCTCGGCACCGAACGCGTGGACGGAGAGCCGGCCCACGACGAGGCGACGATGCCGCGCGTGGGGCTGCTCTGGCGTGTCGAGCAATGGCTCAGCCTGTATGGGAGCTACACCGAGAACTTCGGGGCCAACAACGGCTTCGACTATCAGGGACATAGTCTGCCGGCCGAAGGCGCTCACGCGTACGAAACGGGCGCCAAGACGGAATTCGCCGGCGGCCGTCTCGTTGCGACCGCCGCCCTTTATCACATCACCAAGAACAACGTGGCGGTCGCCGATCTGGCACACCCCGATTTCCAAGAGACGATCGGGCAGATCGTCAGCCGCGGCGTCGAATTCGACGTTCAGGGAGAGATCGCGCCCGGCTGGACGGTCGTCGCCAACGCCTCCTACAACGATGCCTATGTTTCGCGCTCGACGCCGGGCTCGACATACGTCGAAGGCAACAGGCTCGACAACGTTCCCCACTATCTGGCGAACGTTTGGGCCACCTACGAGTTCCGTCGCAATGCGCTGCGCGGGTGGCGCGTCGGCGGCGGCGTCTACTATCACGGTTCGTCCGAGAACACACAGGGCGGCCCAGAGGTCTCCATCCCGGCCTACACGACCGTGTCGGCGATGCTATCGCGCGATTTCGAAGTGGCAGGACGAACGGCGCGATTTCAGCTCAACGTCAACAATCTGTTCAACGAGCACTACTACGACAACCTCTACATCTACGCGCCCGGAGCGTACTCGTACCTGAGCTATGGCGACCCACGCCAGGTGATGGGGTCGCTCAAACTGCTGTTCTGATGGCGAAGCGGTTCAAGCTACGGCGGCTGATCGTCTTCGCGCACCGATGGGTCGGTCTTTTTTTGGCGGT
>DASRZO010000119.1:0-6334 GCA_035686405.1 Pseudomonadales bacterium
TGCTCGACTTCTGCAGCGTCGATCGGCGCCTGCTGTCGACCGCATACGTTCCGCTTGCCGACTTCGAACGTGCGCGCGCGACTGCCGAACGTGCGGTTGCCGACGGATTCTCGGCGCTGCTGGTCCCGTCGATGTGTCCGCGCCGCCACTCGCCGAGCCACACCGGCCTCTTTCCGCTGTGGGCCGTCGCGCAGGAAGCCGGCATTCCGGTCGTATTCCACGTCGGCGGCGGCGGTGTGCTGCTCGATCCCAACTACTTCAAGAACGGTCTGCCGGTGCCGCCCGACTTTCACGGCGGCGCCGAGAACTTCCGCTCCGTCGACTACATGGCGATTCCGACGCCGGTGATGCAGACGCTCGCGACGCTGATCATCGACGGCATCTTCGAGCGCCATCCGCAACTGATGTTCGGCGTGATCGAGCAGGGCGCCGGTTGGATACCGAGCTGGATGCGCTATCTCGACAGCGCGTACGACGCGTTCGCGCGGCACGAAGAGCGCTTGCAGAAATTGTCGATGCGGCCCAGCGAATACGTTAGACGGCAGGTGCGCGCGACGCCGTATCCGACCGAAGACGTCGGCTGGATCATCCGCGAAGCCGGCGCCGAGATTCCGCTCTTCTCGTCCGATTTCCCGCACGTCGAAGGCGGCCGCAATCCGATCAAGCGCTTCGAAACTTCGCTCGACGACGCCGGCGACGCGATCCGCCACGCCTTCTATCGCGGCAACTTCGTCCAGCTGATGGGTTCGGCGCTGCCGAGTCGCGGGCTCGTCGCGTAGTGCCGCGCGGCGCCTCGAAGTTCGCCGCGGCCGGCCTCGGCACTTGCCTCGCGCTGCTGTTCGTCGTCGGCTATTCCTCGCTGCTGATTAACGATCCGCCGCAACCGCTCGGTGCCGACGCGCCGTCCGATTCGTATTCGGCCGCGCGCGCGCGAGCGGAACTCGTGCGGTTGCTCGGCGACGAGGCGCCGCATCCCATCGGTAGTGCCGCCAACGACCTGGTCAAGTCGCGCCTGATCGAACGCTTGCGGGAACTCGGCTTCGAACCGCAAGTGCAAGACGCGATCGGTTGCAGCACCCGTTGGCCGACGTGCGGGCGCGTGCAGAACGTCCTCGCGCGGATCGACGGCGACGCCACGGCGGCGATCGCGCTGATGGCTCATTACGATTCGGTACCGTTCGCGCCCGGCGCAGGCGACGACGGCGCCGGCGTCGCAGCGCTACTCGAAATCGCGCGAGTCCTCGCGACGCAACCGCGCCCGCACAACACGATCGTCTTCGTGTTCACCGACGGCGAAGAAGCGGGGCTGCTCGGCGCCGAAGCGTTCTACGGACAGCATCCGTGGGCGCACGACGTCGCCGCAGTGATCAACCTCGAGGGCTCCGGCTCATCGGGCGCGTCGCAGCTGCTGCGTACCGCACCCGACAGCGGCGCGCTCGTCGACGCGTTCCGGGCCGTCGCACCGCATCCGGTCGCATCGTCGGTGGCGGAGGAAGTCTTCAAGCGTTTGCCGAACAACACCGATTTGTCGGTCGCAATGGACGCCGGCAAAGCGGGGATCGATTTCGCCTTCGCGGGTGAACGCAATCATTACCACACACCGCGCGACTCGATCGCGAACTTGAGCGACGCGACGTTGCAACACCACGGCGACAACGCGCTGCCGCTGCTGCGCGCGTTGGCGAACGCCGATCTGTCGAAGCGTTCGCCGAACTACGTGTACGCGACCTTGACGCAGTCGATTTGGATCGCGTATCGGCCGCAGACCGGACTCTTCCTTGCCATCGCCATCGTCGCCCTGTTGGGGCTCGCGACGTGGCGGCGTTGGCAAGGCGTGGGGCACTTCGCCGGCGCGTGCGGCATCGTCGTGACGACGCTCGTCACGATCGTCGTGTTCGAGGTCGGGGCGCTCGCGTTGATCGATTTGATCGCGGGTCAGCGCGCGCCGTGGCCGAGCGATCCGTGGCCTTGGCGGCTCGTGATTTACTCCGTACCGGTGATCGGACTGTTGCTGCAACGGCCGCTCGTACGCCGCGTCGGCTTCTGGAACTCGTTGCTCGCGGCGTGGTGGCTGTGGGCGCTCTCGACGCTCGCCCTCGCCTACTACTTCCCGCTCGCGACGCCGCTGCTCTTGCCCGCGATGCTCCTCGCGACGATCGTAATAGTCGTGCTCGCGTTTGCATCGTCGCTCGATCGTCCGGCTCTCCGCTGCACGGCCGCGATCGTGAATGCGCTGATCGCCGGCACCTTCATGCTGCCGCTCGCGCATTTCGGCGAGGTCATCCAGGGATTCGAGACGGCGCCGGCCATCTACATACCGCTCGCGTGGCTCGCCGTGACGTTGTTGCCGTTGCTCGATCGCGGCCGTGTGAAATCGCCGCGCTGGACCGCCGTCGCCGCAACGCTCGCCGGCCTCGTGTGGTCGCACTGGGCCGCGCAGTATTCGGAGCTCTATCCGCAGCACGTCAACTTTTCGTACATCGTCGACGGCGATTCCCAACGGGCAAACTATGTCGCGTGGAGCGAAACTGCGCTACCGCAATCGGTCACGGCGGTGCTGCCGTTCGCATCGGCAAGGGCGCCGCTGCCGTGGCATGGCGACGACGTACCGGTCGCCGCCGCCGACGTGACCGCGCGAGCGACGGTGACCGTCGACCCGCAGCCGCCTCGCGGCAATACGCACATCGCGTTCTTCAAACCCGTCGACGGCACGCGTTCGCTCTCGCTCGTCATCCCAAAAGCGGCCAACGTCAGCGCGATTCGCGTCGCCGGTCAGACCGTCGGTTTGCCGCCGCCGGAGGACGACTACTACGTCGTGACCGTCCACGCGCCGCCGACCGACGGGGTCACCATCGAGGTCGACGCCGCCGCCGCATCCATCGACGGCTATGTCGCGGACGTGAGCCGCGACATGCCGTCGAGCGCAGCTGCGTTGATCGCCGCACGCGGCACGCTCGCGGTGCCCGTGCACGACGGCGACCGGTGGATCGTGTTCCGCAAGATCGCGCTCTAGACGAAGGGTCGGTCCGAACCGGTCACGTCGGCGCTCCGGCCAAGAACCAATCGAGGATCTTCGGGTTCTCGTCGCGCGGATACGTGTGCGACAGATCGGCGATCTCGCGAAACGACACGTTCGCGCCGGCATTCGCGAGCGCCTGATGCGCCATGCGCGCCATTTCGATCGGGAACATCCAATCGAGCGCGCCGTGCACGAGATAAATCGGCAAGCCGCGAATGTCGCCGGCGGCATCGATCAACATCGGATGGAAGCTGCCCGAGATCGGCGCGAGATGGGTAAACGGACTGCGCTCGATCAAACCCGTTAGCATCGAGAACGTGCCGCCGTCCGACATACCGGTCAGCAATACGCGATCGGTGTCGATCGACCAGCGCTGCGCCGCGCGCCGCACCAAATTGCGCAGCGCATCGCCGTCGAGCGACGGATTCATCAGCGACCACGTGCCTTCCTGCGATGTGGGACTGATCACGATGCAGCCGCGCGTGCGCGCTTCGCGCAGCCACGTCCAGAGAAAATCCGCGCCGTGTCCGCTGCCGCCGTGCAGCGCGACGATCAGCGGCCACCGCTGCGCCGCGTCGTAGTACTCGGGCACGTACATCGAGAACCCGCCGCGCGACTCGCGCGTGTTGTTGGCGTTCAAGATGCCGACGTCGTCGCGCATCGCGTCGGCCGCTGCGATGCGTTGCACGAGCGCGTCGTCGTCGCGCTGCGACGGTTCGAGGAAGAACCGACTGACCGGCGGCAACATGAAGGTCAGCGGATACAAAGACTCGACCGCGAGCGTGGTCTGCCGCATCGAACGATACGCGCGCATGACGCCGTTCGGATCGGTCGCCGCTTCCCGGACGCCGTCGAGCGCGCGCAGCGCCGCGCCGGCCGCAGTCGTCAACTGCGATTGAAAGAACTGCAGGTCGTCGGGCCACGCCACGGCGGCAAACCGCTGCGCACCGTCGCGCAGCGGCGCCACGTACGGCTCGAGCACGCCGGCGATGCGCGGCAAATGCGGCGGATGCAGGTGACGGCCGGCGAACGCCAACGCCTCGAGCGCGGTCAAAAGCGGCGGAACCAGGGCCGTGGTCGCGTCGAGGAGCTCGCTGTCGTCGGCCATCGTGCACCCCGTCGCAATGTCTCAGGGTGAGGATTGTCCGAGGTTATGGCTTGCAGCGACAAGTCTGCTTTAATGACCGATCCCGGCCCCAATGCCGCAGGAGAACCACCGTGGCTGCCAAAAGATCGTTCGATCGCGCCGTCGAAGACGTCGGCAACATTCTCGCGTTGGAACACCTGAACTTGACCGTGCCGGACCAAAACACGGCGGCGATGTTCTATGTCTCGGGTCTGGGGTTCACACGCGATCCGTACGTCGACTTCGGCGTATTCAACTTCAACAACATGTGGGTCAACGTCGGCGACCAACAATTCCATTTGCCGCAAGGCAAGGCGCAGAAATTCCGCGGCGTGATCGGGCTCGTCGTACCGGATCTCGACCAACTGCGCTGGCGCCTCGAGCAGGTCGGCCGTGCGCTGAAGGACACGCAATTCGCGTGGCGCACGATCGGCGATTGCGTGGCGATGACGTGCCCGTGGGGCAATCAGATCCGCTGCCACGCGCCGGACGGCGTCATGTCGCTCGGCATCCGCTATCTCGACATGGACGTGCCGCGCGGCACCGCCGCCGGCATCGCGCGGTTCTATCGAGAGATATTCGCGACACCGGCGATGCAAGCCAACGGCAAAACCGAGGTGCAGATCGGCACGAATCAGACACTGCGGTTCGTCGAAACCGACGACGTCGCCGACTACGACGGCCACCACGTCGCGATCTACGTTGCAAACTTTTCGGCGGCCCACGATTGGCTCGCGGCGAAGTCGCTCGTCACAGAAGAGTCGGACCAACACCAGTATCGCTTCCAAGCGATCGTCGATCCGAACGGCGGCAACGAGAAGCTCTGCGAAATCGAACACGAGGTGCGCAGCCTGAAGCACCCGATGTGGGGACGCCACCTGACGAACCGCAACTCCGGCCAAACGTTCCTGACGTTTCGACGCGGCCGCGAAGCGTTCGTCCCATGACGCACGACGCCGCGCCGTACTACCTACCGATCGGCGACGAACTCGAGGTCTTCGAGGCTGCGTACGAGGCGCGGCTGCCGGTGCTGCTGAAAGGGCCGACCGGTTGCGGCAAGACGCGCTTCGTCGAGTACATGACGTGGCAGCTGTACCGGCAGCAAGAGTCGTCCCGACAACTGATCGACGAGCCTCTCGTCACGGTCAGCTGTCACGAGGACCTGACCGGCACCGACCTGGTCGGTCGATATCTATTGCGCGGCGACGAAGCGGTGTGGCTCGACGGACCGCTGACGCGCGCGGTACGCGCCGGTTCGATCTGCTATCTCGACGAGGTCGTCGAGGCGCGCAAAGACACGACCGTCATCATCCATTCGCTGACCGACCATCGGCGCATGCTGCCGATCGAGAAGACCAGCGAACTGCTGCCGGCTCATCCTGATTTTCTATTGGTGATCTCGTACAACCCGGGTTATCAGAGCGTGCTGAAG
The DNA here is from genome assembly GCA_035686405.1 of Pseudomonadales bacterium. GTDB lineage: Bacteria > Pseudomonadota > Gammaproteobacteria > Pseudomonadales > Azotimanducaceae > DATJGR01. The sequence continues at coordinate 5,578 of DASRZO010000119.1, forward strand.
GATCTGAAGCCGAGTACGCGCCAACGCTTCGTCGCGATCGCGTTCGATTATCCCGACGCCGAGCGCGAGGCGATCATCATCGCGCACGAAAGCGGTGTCGACGCCGCGATGGCGGAACGGCTCGCGGTCATCGGCGCGAAGACGCGCCAACTCGCCGACCAAGGTTTCGACGACGGCGTCAGCACGCGCCTGCTGACGTACACCGGCGCGCTGATACGCCGCGGCATCGATCCGCGTCGCGCGTGCGAGATCGGCATCGTGCACGCGGTGTCGGACGACGCGACGGTGCAGCAAGCGGTCGCCGACGTCGTCGACGTCGTCTTGCCGTGACCGATCCCGCGGTCGAGCTGCTCGACGTCGAGCGGCGCCTTGCGCTGTTCGCCCAAGCGATTAGCGGCCACGCGTACGAAGTGCGCGCATCCGACACGTTCTCCGGCGAATCGGTCGGCGTGCGCGCGGATCGTGCGGCGCTCAGTTCCAAGGCATTGTTCCTACCGGCGCGGATCGGGCGCGACGCGAACGTCGCCGGCAATCGCCGCCGCTATCGTCTGCTCGCCCTACATCAACTGAGCTACCGCGAATTCGGTACGTTCGAGTTTCGTCTTGCCGCGGCATTCGAACGATCAGGCACGTTGCGCCGCTTCGCGGACGCATCGAGCGCACAAGCCGTACTGACGCGCGAATCGGATTTCGACGCGCTCTATCGCTGCTTCGCGCTGCCGTCGCTCGCGCGCACGCTGTTCGCATTGATCGAGGC
>DASRZO010000120.1:0-3650 GCA_035686405.1 Pseudomonadales bacterium
CTCGTCATCGGCGGCGGCTTCGCCGGTTTGTTGATCGGCGCGCGGCTGCGCGACGCCGGCGTCGACGACGTACGCATCGTCGAGAAAGGCGGCGACTTCGGCGGCACGTGGTATTGGAACCGCTATCCCGGCGCCGCCTGCGACACGGAAGCCTACATCTATCTGCCGCTGCTCGAAGAGACCGGCTACATCCCGACCGAGAAGTACGCGAAAGCGCCGGAGATCCTCGCGCACAGCCGCCGCATCGCCGAGCACTACGATCTCTATCGCGACGTCTTGTTCCAAACCCAGATCACCGAATTGCGCTGGAACGAAGACGCGGCGCGCTGGACCGTGTCGACCGATCGCGGCGACCGCTTCACGGCGCAATACGTTTGTATGGCGAACGGCCCACTGAATCGGCCGAAGTTGCCGGGCGTGCCGGGGATCGAGTCGTTCAAGGGTCACTCGTTCCACACCAGCCGTTGGGACTACGACTACACCGGCGGGAACAGCTACGGAAATCTGTCGAAGTTGCAGGACAAGCGCGTCGGCGTCATCGGCACCGGCGCGACCGCGGTGCAGTGCGTGCCGCACGTCGGCGCGAGCGCGAAGCACCTGTACGTCTTCCAGCGCACGCCGTCGTCGATCGACGTGCGCGCGAACCGGCCCACCGATCCGCAGTGGGCGCAGTCGCTCGAATCGGGTTGGCAGCGCAAACGCATGGAGAATTTCTCGACGCTGACGGGCGGCGGCTTCGCCGAAGAAGATCTCGTGATGGATGGCTGGACGGAGATCATCGGCAAACTGCTGCGCGGCCGCGCCTCGAGCAACGATCCGGCTTCGATCATGCGTACGCTCGAGATGGCCGACTTCGAGAAGATGGAGCAGATTCGCGCGCGCGCCGAAGCGCTCGTCGACGATCCGAACACCGCGGAGTCGCTGAAGCCGTACTACCGGCAGTTCTGCAAACGACCGTGTTTCCACGACGAATATCTGCAGACGTACAACCGCGGCAACGTGACGTTGGTGCACACCGACGGCAAGGGCATCGAGCGGATCACCGAGAAGGGCATCGTCGCGAACGGCGTCGAGTACGAACTCGATTGCATCATCTTCGCGAGCGGCTTCGAGGTCGGAACGCCGCTCGAGCGGCGCGCGGGCTACGAAGTCTACGGCCGCGGCGGCATCGCGCTGTCGCAGAAGTGGAAGAACGGCGTGTCGACGATGTTCGGCATGCAGACGAACGGCTTTCCCAACATTTTCATCGTGGGGCTGTCGCAGACCGGGGTATCGGCGAACATCCCGCACGTACTCGACGTGCAGAGCCGCCACATCGCCTACATCTTGCAGCACGCGCACGAGCGGCAGACGCGGACGTTCGACGTCACGGCGGAGGCCGAAGCGGCGTGGGTGCAGAAGGTGATCGATGCATCGGTGATGAGCGTGCAGTTCCTCGAATCGTGCACGCCGGGTTACTACAACAACGAAGGTCAGCCGAACGGCTTGTTGATTCGCCGCAACGGCTCGTATGCCCCGGGCATCATGGCGTTTTCGGCGATCCTCGATGCGTGGCGCAACGAAGGTACACTCGCGGGTATCGAGTTCGACTGACCGTGGGGTAGCGCCGTGAAAGTCTTCGTCAGCGTCGACATGGAAGGCATTTCCGGACTCGTGCGCTGGCCGGACGTGTCGCCGAACGGCACCGACTTCGCACGCAACCGCCGCTTGATGACGCTGGATGCGAACGCGGCGGTCGACGGGGCGTTCGCGGGCGGCGCGACCGAAGTCGTCGTGGAAGAGAACCACGGCGTCGAAGATCTGTGCGTGCTGTTGATGGACGAGATCGATCCGCGCTGCAGCGTGATTCGCGGCGCGGGTCGACCGGGTGCGACGACGATGGCGGGGCTCGATGCATCGGTCGGCGTAGTGCTGCTCGTCGGCCATCACGGCCGCGCCGGATCGTTCCCCGGCATCATGGCGCACACGATCTCGTACGGCGGCTTCAAGCTGGTGCGCCTCGGCAATGCGGCGATCGGCGAGCCGGACTTCTTCGCGATCCGCGCCGGCGAACTCGGCGTGCCGATCGGTCTCGTTACCGGCGATCAAATCGTCGCGGAGCAAGTGAACGCGATCTGTCCGTGGGCGGAACGGGTCATCGTCAAAGAAGCGCTCGGCAATCAATCCGGCAATTGCATCGCGCCGCCGCGAGCGCGCGAGATGATTCGTGCCGGCGCCGAGCGCGCGGTGCGGCGCGCCCGAGCGGGCGAGTTGGAACCGTATCGCGCCGTCGCGCCGCCGTACGAGTTCGAAGTCGAGCTGCGCAAGCCGATGAACGACGCGATGCGTGCGAACCTTACGTCGCTCGGCGATTTCGACATCGTCGACGACTCGTTGGTGCGCGTGCGTGCGGCGAACATGGACCTCGGCTTTCGCCGTGTGGCGTATCTCGGATATGCGGATCGGCCGGGTGTAACGCGGCACTAGATCGCGTAGCGACGACGCACCCGATGACCTCCGCCGGTGCACGCGTCGCGCGTTTGCGGTCGCGAGCCGAGCGCCGTCGCGGCCGTCGCGCGACGGATGGGTCGACGCGCGACCGAATGTCGGTAAGCTAGCGGTTCTTGCGCTTCGACAGACGATTCAATTGACTCTCATCACGTGACGACCGATCGGCTGACCCGCTACATCGTCGTCGGCATGGTGCTCGGCATCGCGGTTGGATGGGGCTGCCACGCGTTCTTCCCCGAACGCGGTGCTTCGTTCGCCGACGCGGCCTCGCTGTTGCCGACGATTTTCCTGCGCATGATCAAGATGATCATCGCGCCGCTCGTCTTTTCGACGCTCGTCGTCGGCATCGCGAAGATGGAAGACATGGCGATGGTCGGCCGTGTCGGCGGCAAAGCGTTCGTGTGGTTCGTCTTCGCGTCGATCGTGTCGCTGACGCTCGGCCTCGTGCTCGTCAACGTGCTCGAGCCCGGCAAATTCGTCACGTTGCCGCCGGACCCGAACGCGAAGGAAGTCGAGACCGCCGCGCTCACCGTGCAAGGCTTCATCTCGCACGTCATTCCGACCAGCGTCGTCGACGCGATGGCGCGCAACGAAATCCTGCAAATCGTCGTGTTTTCGCTGTTCTTCGGCACCGCGATCGCCGCGCTCGGCGAACGCACGAAGGCGGTCGTCGACGTCATCGATGCGGTCGCGCACGTGATGCTGAAGGTGACGAGCTACGTGATGCTGTTCGCGCCGTTCGCCGTGTTCGGCGCACTCGCCGCGGCGGTGGCGCAGAAAGGGCTCGAAATCATCGCCGTGTACGGCGTGTTCATGGGCGAGTTCTATCTCGGCCTCGCACTCTTGTGGTTGACGCTGATCGGTTTCGGTTTCCTCGCGATCGGGCCGCGCATCCGGCATCTGATCGCGCGCTTGCGCGAGCCGATCCTGCTCGCCTTCTCGACGGCGAGTTCGGAAGCCGCGTATCCGAAAACGCTCGAAGAGCTCGAACGCTTCGGCTGCAGCAACCGCATCGCGAGCTTCGTGTTGCCGATGGGCTACTCGTTCAACCTCGACGGCTCGATGATGTACTGCACGTTCGCGATTATGTTCATCGCGCAGGCATATGGCATCGAGCTCAGCTTCGGCCAGCAGGTGATGATGGTCGCGGTGCTGATGCT
>DASRZO010000121.1:0-16073 GCA_035686405.1 Pseudomonadales bacterium
CGTACAGCAGGCCGGTGATCTCGACTGCCCCGGCGGCGCGAACGCATTCGGAACGACCGGCACCAACGGGCTCTCGCTCAACGGCTCGCGGCTGGACAACGTGAGCGATCCAACGACGGACCCGGCGGGCTCGGCACCGCCAGCGTGCGTGGTGGTTCCGTACATCGTTTCGACGACGTGTCCGACCGGCGTTACCGGGACGTGCACGAACTTCGTCTACGACCCGCTGAACCAGGGCACGCACATGGGGTTCGCGTTCCATTGGAAATGGCCGCTCGAACCGATTCCGCCGAACGGCGGCGTCGACGGCATCGCGCCGACGTTGCAGTTCTTCATCAACGGCAACCCGGTCGGGGTCGACCTGGATCTGTGTCCGGAGATCGTTCCGCAGTACGACAGCAATGGCAATTTGACGGGTATCGATCCCACCAAACCGCCGTTCGACCAGGATTCGTCGGTACCCGGTACCCAGGCGGGCTGCTTGATCACGCGCACGATCCAACAGGTCGGCGACAAAGTGCAGGTCATCGAAGACGCCTACGTCCAAGGCGACTACGCGGCGCGCCGCAACTGACGGCAGTGCGCCGACTGCGGCGACGCGGTCGGCGCAATGTAGTGGCGATCGGCCGGCTGTTGCCGGCCGATTTGTTTTGGGCCGCGGCGAGCAGGCGTGGTCGTCGTCGGTGCGCCGGCCGCTGACGAGTGCGTTGAGGCGGTCGCGCTGCTCGATCTTCGATGCCGGCCTTCGAGGTCGGCGGTGCGACGTCGAGAAGCGGGGTCAGGACGACGGCGTCGGATCGGTCAGCGGCTGCGCGAGTTCGCGCGCGCCCGGATCGCGGCCGGCCGGCAAACCGGCCGTTTGCCGCTCGATCATCCGCCGCACGCGCGGACCTTCGGTGCCGCGATGCAGCGCGCGAATGCGTTCCGGAATGACCGCGTCTTCCTGCGTCAGGCGGTTGTTGTGGCGGATGTAGTCGAGCCACGTCGCCGTTTCGTAGCGCTCGACCCAAATCTGCGGATCGGCGAGGTCGCGTAGCAGTGTCCAGGCGAGCGCGCCGTCGCGACGGCGAATGCGTCGGCGTTCCGCCATGGCGGCGAGGAACTCGAGCACGTCTTCTTGCCGAATCGTGTATTCGACGGTGACGACGATCGGACCGGTGCGTGCTTCGACCGGCACCGCGGTTTCGGGCGCGCGCCACTGCCGCAGTGGATCGAGGTTCAGTTCTTCCGCTTGCGACAGGCGCCACCAGAGACCGATCAGCGCGGAGCCGAGCGTCACGAACGACGCAATCGTCAGCGACGTCTGCACGCCGTGCGCTTCCGCGATCACGCCCCACATCCAGGCGCCGCCGGCGAGTCCGCCGAACGCCGCCATCTGATAGAGCGACAGCGCCCGCGCGACGACCCAGCGCGGCGTCGACATCTGCACCGCGACGTTGAAGGTCGACAGCGCGAGCACCCAACCAGCGCCCGCGACGCACAGTGCCAACATCGTGACCGCGAGATACGTGCTCATCGCGACGGTGAATGCGGCGACCGCGAAGCTGCCGGCGGCGAGCCGGACGATCGCTTCGGTCGACCACAGTTGCCGCAAACGCGCCGTCACCAGCGCGCCGCCGACGGCGCCGACGCCGAATGCGCCGAGCAAGAGTCCGTAGGTGAGCGGGCCGCCGGCGACGAGATGTTTCGCGACCAACGGCATCAACGCGGTGACCGCGCTCGCGCCGATGCCGAAGAGCGCGGCGCGGCCCATCACGGCGTGCAACGCAGGCGACATCGCGACGTAGCGTACGCCGGCCTGGATCGCCATGCCGAGCGTTTCGGGCGGCAACACCTGCGCCGGTTTCTCGCGCTTCCAACGCGCGAGCACGCCGATCATCGCGGTGTAGCTGAACGCGTTGATCGTGAACGCCGCGGCTGCGCCGGCCGTGGCGACGATCGCGCCGCCGATCGCCGGGCCGACGCTGCGCGCCATGTTGAAGCTCATGCTGTTCAGCGACACGGCGCCCGGCAGTTCGGCGCGCGGCACCATGTCGCCGACCGACGCTTGCCACGCCGGCGCGTTCATCGCGGAGCCGCAGCCGATCGAGAACGTGAAGAAGAGCAGCAGCCACGGCGACAGCAAACCGGACCACGCGAACACCGACAGCGTGATCGACATCAGCAGCATGAAGCACTGTGCGCTCAACAGGATCTTGCGGCGGTCGAAGCTGTCCGCCATCGCGCCGGCGAGCAGCGAGAACAACATCGTCGGCAACGTCACCGAGGCCTGCACCAGCGCGACCATATCGGCCGGCTGCGACAGCGAGATCATCATCCACGACGCGCCGACCGATTGGATCAAGCCGCCGAGGTTCGACACCGTGCTCGCGAGCCACACGTTGCGGAAGATCGGATACTGGAACGGCGACAGCGCCGAGCGGACCGGCTCCTCGGCGGACTCGGGTTCGGGGCGCGCTACCACGCCAGTGGTCCCAACGATTTCTTCGCGGCGCGACTCACGCGCGCGGAAACGGCGTCGGATCGCCGGGGAAGCTCGGCACGTCGAACGCGTTCAGCGTCATCGATACGAACGTGTAGAAGCCGATCGTCTGGATGATGTCCATCAAACCGTGCTCGCCCCACGTCGCGACGGCGCGGTCGTACAGCGGCTTCGGCAAATCTTGGGTTTCGTGCAGCGCGCGGCAGACCTCGATCGTCAGCTTCTCGTCGTCCGGCGCGTCGACCGGCATGCGCTTGTCGAAGACCGCCTGGATGACCGCGGCGGAGACGCCTTGCTCGCGCGCCATGCGCGCGTGTGCGTTCCACTCGACGTTGCTGCGCCAATGCCGCCCGGTCACGATGATCGCGAGTTCGACGATGCGGCGCCCGACCGAGGTGCGCTCCCAGACGTAGTTGCCGAGGCTCAACGCCCGCTCGGCGACTTCCGGCGCGCGCAGCCACGGGTCGAACGGTCCGCCGAATTGGTCGTCCGGTCCCGGTGCGCGGGCGCGCTTGATGCGCTCGAACTGTTCCTTCTGCTGCGGCGTCAGTTCGGCGAACGGCGTCGGTTTCAGTCGGCTCGGCATGGTCGGCCTCGGTCGTTGGAGTTCTGGGATGGACGGGCGGAAACCGCGCGCGCGGCGGTCGGCGGTGCGTTCATCCCGGAACGATGTTGTTGTTCATGCGGAAGAAATTCGTCGGGTCCCATTTCGCTTTGAGCGCGGCGAGGCGGGCGTAGTTCTCGCCGTAGGCTGCGCGCACGCGGCTGCTCGGGTCGTCGGCGTCGAGGTGGTTCACGTAGACGCCGCGGCTGAACGGCTCGACCGCGCTCCAGAACCGCCGCGCCCAGGCGACGTGACGATCGGCCTCGGCCGGGTTCGTCCACTGCGCGATGACGTCGAAGTCCCATACCGGTTCGCGCAGACTGAACGCGGTCGCTGACGGTTCCTTTCGGGTGCACGCGCCGTCGACGCGGAACAGCAGGATTGCCGACAACGGCGACGTGGTCGCGGCCGCGTGCTCGACGATGCGATCGATCAGCTCGTCGCCGAGCGTCGCGAAGTAGCCGGACTTCCAGTAGCGGTGCACGCCGAACGGGTTGCCGCCGTCGAACAGCATGTTGAGCGCCGTGTACGGGATCGGCCCGATCATGTCGGCGACCGGCGCGGCAAAACGGCGGATCGGTGCGAGCCGCGCTTCGCCTTCCGCCAGGTCGCCGAGCCACGCGGCGATCAGCGCGACGACGTGGTGACCGTCCGGCGTGTAGATGATGCCGGCGTTGACGGCGAGCTCGGGCGGCGCGTCGCGACAGATCTCGCCGTAGAAATGCAGCACGTCGCGCGCCGCCTCGAACGGCCACGCGACCATGCCGCCGTACACCACCTGCGGCTGCACGTGCAGGTCGAATTCGAACGACGTGACGACGCCGAAGTTGCCGCCGCCGCCGCGCAGCGCCCACAGCAGGTCCGAGTTGAGCGCGCTGCTGGCGCGCACCAATTCACCGTCGGCGGTGACGATGTCGGCCGCGCGCAAGTTGTCGCAGCTGTAGCCGTGTTTGCCGGCGAGCCAACCGATGCCGCCGCCGAGCGTCAGGCCGGCGATGCCGGTGTGCGACACCACGCCGCCGGTGGTCGCGAGGCCGAATGCCTGGGTCTCGTGGTTGAAGTCGGCCCACGTGACGCCGGGTTCCGCGCGCGCGACGCGCGCGATCGGATCGACGTGCACGCTCTTCATCGCCGCGCAGTCGATCATCAAGCCGCCGTCGCAGACGGCGCTGCCGGCGACGTTGTGACCGCCGCCGCGCACCGACACCAGCAGGCCGTGCATCTTCGCGAAGCGCACCGCCTGCAATACGTCGGCGGTGCCTTTGCAGCGCGCGATCAACGCCGGCCGGCGGTCGACCATCTCGTTCCAGACCTTGCGCGTCGCGTCGTACGCGGCGTCGCCGGGCTGTAGGACGTCGCCGCGCAACGAGGCGCGAAAAGCTCCGACCGCCGCCGAATCGAGAGGCATTGCCGTTTCTCCGCCGTAAGGTCGCGACGATACCGTACGCCCGGTATGGGCTCAACCGAGCGCCGGACGACGGCCGCCGTGCACCGCGATGAAGCAGACGCTGCTCGAATCCCCTTTATGAATCCGTTGGGGTCCTACGCGTCGGTGCGCGCGCTGTTGACTTCGTCCGCGAATTTGACCGAAATGCGCGGAAGCAGTGATCGAAAGGTGTGCCGTCATGACCGCCGACCATTCCACCGAAGCCCGACTCGATCCGGTCGCGTTCGTGGGCTCGCTCGCGACCACGACGTTGCGTTTCGGGGCCGGCATCGCGACGGAACCGCGCAGTGCGCGGCCGCCGTTGCTGCTCGAGCTGTACGAGTTCGAGGCGTGCCCGTTCTGCCGGATCGTCCGCGAAGTGCTGACAGAGCTCGATCTCGATGCGCTGATCCGGCCGTGTCCGAAGGGCGGTACGCGCTATCGCGACGAGCTGCTGAAGGTCGGCGGCAAGGCGCAGTTTCCGTTCTTGGTCGATCCGAACACCGGCGAATCGATGTACGAGTCGGCCGACATCATCGTCTATTTGTACGAACAGTACGGCGGCGGCGAGCGGCCGCTGCGCTGGCGCGCGATCGGGCTGCAGCAGCTGTGGTCCGGCATCGCCGGTACGTGGCGCTTCGGCGCGGGGCGCGACGCGCGCCCTTCGATCATGCCGGCGCAGCCGCTCGAACTGTACAGTTTCGAAGGCAGCCCCTTCGCGCGTTTGGTGAGGGAGCGCCTGTGCGAATTGGAACTGCCGTACGTCTTGCGTTCGATGGGCCGCAGCGCGGCGGCCGATTGGCTGCCGCCGGTGCTGCGCGACGCGATGAAGGTGCAGGGCGAACCGCAGACGTTGAATCGCCGCGTGCTGCTCGAACGTGCGGGGCGGATCACGGTGCCGTATCTGGTCGATCCGAACTTCGGCGTCGAGATGGGCGAGACCGCGGCGATCATCGAGCATCTCGAGTCGCACTACGCCGCGCGATGAACTTCGACGCGGCCCGCGCGTATCTGCTGCGGCGGCCGGCGGCGGTCGAGGACTTCCCGTTCGGTCCCGACATCTACGTATACAAGATCAACGCGAAGATGTATGCGACGCTGGTCGACGGCGACGTCGCACGGATGAATCTCAAATGCGATCCGGACGAGGCGCTATTTCTGCGCGATACGTTCGCCGCCGTGCTGCCCGGCTACCATATGAACAAGACGCACTGGAACACGGTCGTGCTCGACGGTTCGATTCCGCGCGGCGAAGTCGAGCGCATGATCGACCGTTCGTTTGGACTCGTCGTGAAGCGTCTGAAGCGGGCGGAGCGCACTGCCCTCGAGGTGCGCTACGGCAAAGAGGCGATCTACCGCTAGCGGCATTTCCGCCGCCGCGCGTTCGAACGCTGAAATCCAACCGAATCGCTGCAGTCGTTGCGCGCTGCAAGTCACGCGCGATTTGCGCGCGCTGTTTTGCCGAAGCTCAGGCAACTTCCGCGGCACGTTCCGTGATGACGCCCAGTTCGTCGAAGATCGCTGCGGCCCGCTCCGCGTCGGCGTCGACGTCGGCGATTTCGGCACGCAACGCGAGCAGCTGCGCTTCGTCGTAGCGTTGACGTTGCGCGCGCGCGGCCTCGAGGCCGAGTTCGATCTCGGCGAGCGCCGCGTCGACTCGCCCGAGCAATGCCAACGCGCGGCCGCGTACGCGCGCGGTCTTCGGCCGGAACAGCAGCGCGTCGTTGCCGGCGGCGCGCGCCGCGCGTTCGACGAGGTCGAGCGCTTGCGCCGCGTCGTCGGCGACGATGACATCGGCGAGCACCAGCGTCGCTTCGAGTGCGAACGCGTCCTTTCGCAGACGCGCGAACTCGGCCGCGGTGCGCCGCAGCAGCGCTGCCGCTTCGTCCCGCGCGCCGCGCGCGAGCGCGATGCGACCGAGCTGGATGTCGGTGAACGCGACGCCCTCGTCGAACTGCGCCGCCACCATCGCGCGCCGCGACTCGACGAGCAGTGCGTGCGCGGCGTCGAAGCGGCGCTGGTTGACGAGGATTTCGCCGATGTTGATGCCGGCGTAGGCACCTCCGACCGCGTCGCCGGTGCGCAAGTCGAGCGCGCGGCCGGACCGCAGCCACTCGACCGCGTCGTCCCACCGACACGCGTGCGCGTTGAGGAAGCCCAGGTTCGCGCGAACGTTCGCCTGCATCCGCAAATCGCCGATCGATTCGAACAGCGCGAGCGCCTCCCGCAGGTGCGCGCCGTCGCCGGGACCCTCGAGTTCGACGTTCGCGAGATCGATCACGATCAACGCGCGTCCGAGCGAAGCATGCTCGTTCGCCGCGCGCGCTTCGTCGGCGGCCTGCAGCGCGACGGCACGCGCGCGCCGCGGCTTGTCTTGACCGAACAACACCATCGCCATGAACGAGCGCAACCGCGCCCGCGCAGCGGCCGCGGCGGATCCTTCGACGCCGTCGAGGCGGCGTAGTCCGATCGTCAGGTCGCGCAACGCCGACGAGAAACGTCCGGCCCGTTCCTTCGCGCGTGCACGGCCGAACAGCGCGTCGGCCTGCGTGATCGCGGCAGCGCCGGCGACCTGCAGCGCGCGCCGATACGCGTCGAGCGAGCCGTCGAAGAGACCGGCGAGCTCGCGCGTGTCGCCGAGTTCCATCCACGTTTGCGTGTGCGCGTCGCGCTCGAGCGAATCGAGCTTCGAGGCGACGGCCAGCGCCGTCTCGTAGTAACGCGCGGCGTCGGCGTTGGCATAGGTCGATCGCGCGCGCGCGGCGGCGAGGCGCGCGTAGCGCCACGTGCGCGGCGCGTCGCCGGCACGCGAGAAATGCAGCGCGAGCGCGTCGACGTCGTCGGACGCGGCGCCTTCGAGTGCGGCGCCGGCGGCGGCGTGCAGTGCGGCGCGCAGCCGAAATGCGACCGACGCGTACGTCGTGTCGCGCAGCATCGCGTTGCGAAACCGAATCTCCGCGCCGTCGACGTCGAGATGATCGGCGAGACGCGCGAGCGCGTCGGCGTCGAACGGTTCGTTCCGTCCGACGACGATGGTCTCGAGCAGTTCGCGCGGGAACGTGCGGCCGAGCACGGCCGCGTAGCGGAGCAGTTTACGTGCGTACGGATCGAGTGCGTCGACGTGCGCGGCGAGCGTTGCCTCGAGCGTTTCCGGCAACGCATCGAGCGATCCGGCGTCGCGGCTCGCGCGGACGATTTCCATCGCGAAGAGCGGATTGCCGCCGGCGCGCCGCACGATTTCGTCGACGTCGTGCGCGCGCAGCGGCGCCGCCTCGGTCGCCAGTTCGACGAGCCGGCGCACGTCGTCGGCCGCCATCGGGTCGAGCGGTAGGTCGACGGCGGCAGCGGGCAAAAAGCCGCCGTCGCCGTCGCGGCGGGCGACGAGCAACGTCCAACCGTGCGTCGGGCACACACGCGCGAGCTGGGCAAGCCACTCCGACGACGCGACGTCGGCCCACTGCGCGTCTTCGACGACGAAGACGAGCGCTTCGTGCGGCCGGACGGCCGCGATCAAATCGAGTGTCGCGGCGGCGCGACGCTCGGCGCGAAAGCTCGGTTGCAGTGCCTCGACGTCCGGCGACGGATCGACGACGAAGCCGAGCACGTCGGCGATCAACGCCGCCCACGGCAGCAGTTCGGGTGCGTCGGCGCGTACTCGAGCGACGAGCGCGGCGGCGTCGACGATGCCGAGCAGCGCGCGCAGCGGTTCGTTGAGCAAGCGAAACGGCGCGGTCGCGGCGTACGGTTCGGCGCGGAGCCTAACGATCGTGTCCGGGGGCGCGTCGCCGAGCGCCGCTGCGACGAGCCGGCTCTTGCCGATGCCGGCGGTGCCGCGGACGACCGCGACCGACCGCGTAGCAACGGCGTCGCGCAACGTTGCGAGTTCGCGTGTGCGTCCGACGAACGTGTCCACTTCGAGACCTTCGCGGCGGCGCAGCCCGATCTCGGCGCCGACCGCGTATACGAGCATCGGCTTCGCCTTGCCTTTGAACGCGAACGGACCGGCGTCGCTCACCTCGAAGCGCGTCAGCGATTGGTCGAGCACCGTGGGGTGCGCGTAGATCGCTCCGGGCGGCGCTTTCGCGCAGATGCGCGCGGCGACGTTCGTGGTGTCGCCCATCGCGGAGTACGCGGCGCGGTCGCGCGCGCCGACCTCGGCCGCGAAGACGTGGCCGCGATTGACGCCGATCTGCAGCGCGAGCGGCGGCGCGTCTTCGCCGATGCGCTTCAGCGCGCGCAGCATCACGCCTTCGTCGTCTTCGTGCGTGAACGGTACGCCGGCGGCGAGGAAGAACTTGCCGCCGTCGCGGTCGACGTCGATCGCGAGCAGGGTCACGCCGAACTCGTCGAGGCGCCGTTGCACGATGCCGACCGTCGCATCGAGCGCTGCGGCGACCGCGGCGGGACCGCGCTCGCGCAGCAGCGCGTCGGTACCGCTGAAGCGCGCGAAGGCGATGCACGCGATGCGGTGCTCGGGCTCGGGCCGTACTTCGAGATGACGTCCGAGCGCGGCCGGAAACAGCGACGCGATCAGCGCGCCGTCGGCGGCGAGCGTGGCGCGCGGCTGCGCCGTGCGGAACGGCGAACGGCGCCAGCGCAGACGTCGCGGCGTTGCGCGCGCCCGTGCGGTGTCGTGTGACGGCGGTGCGGCGCGGTTCGGGGGGGCCGCGAGCGACGCGGGTGCGTCGAGCGGCTCAATCGGGCCGGATGACGTCGCGTCGTTCGGCAGCAGCGCAGCGGTCGCCGCGCTGACGAGGATGTCGCCGGATTGCGCGGCGCCTTCGGTTTCGATCACGGCCGTCGCCGCGGAGCCGAGCACCACCAATTCGCGGTGCGTCGAGCCGACGAGAAAGAACGCGACGTCGTCGCTGTGGAGCCCGACCGACATCGACAGCGCGAGCGGACCGACCGACGTCCGCGTCTTGGAGGCGGCGCGCAAGGCTCGACGCATCTCGACCGCAGTACCGGCCGCGCGGCGCGCGTGGTCTTCGCCGTCGAAGAACAGCAGCAGCGCGTCGCCGCCGAACTTCAGCAACATGCCGCCGTGCGCGTGTGCGATGTCGATCATCGACGCAAACACTCGGCTCAGCGTCTCGATCAACTCTTCGCCGCCGGAGCGGCCGTGCAGCGCGAGCCGCTCGGCGAGCGCGGTGAAGCCGGAGATGTCGGCGAAGCACAGCGTGCCCGGCACGACGCGCCAGCGTTCCGCGGGCGTCGTGAGCGCCCATTCGACGGCGAGATCGGGGATGTGTCTGCGTAGAGACATGGAGTCGAATTCAACACGCGGAGGCGACGCGTCACAAGATATGAATCGCGGCGCAAATGTGGTCGGCACGTTGGCTCTTCGAACGACCGCGCGCCTTCGTTTGAACGTTGGCTCTCACGTCGCACCGGCGACGACGTTCAGTACCGCGCGAGCAACTGTTCGAGATCGGCGCGAATCGCTTCGAGCGCCTTGTACAGCGGTACGTGCCGGTTCTGCGTGACGCCGCCGTTGACGATGACGGCGAACGTGAGCCATCCGCCGTCCTTCTTGCGAATGTAGCCCGCCATGCCGCATACCGAGTGCGGGTCGTCCATCGTCCCGGTCTTGAGTGCCACGCGGTCTTGCCACGCGGGGCTGCCGTTGCGCAGGAACACGAACGGGCTTTGCCGCGGCACGACCAGGCCGCCGTAGAACGGGCCGAAGTTGCGCGTGTCGCGGTATTCGTACGACAGCAGTCGGACGAGATCGTTGGCGGACAGTTCGTTCTCGGGTGTGAGACCGCTGCCGCTGAAGAGCGGCGGGGCGGATACGCGCGGCGCGCCCTTCTGCTTGTTCTGCGTGCGCAGCAGAAAGTTCGACAGCGTCTTCGCCGCATCGGACAAACTCTTCGGCGGCGTGTTGTCGACGTCGGCGGCCATCGTCAGCGTCAGCACGTCGGCGATGTAGTTGTTCGAGAAGCGCAGCATGCGGCCGAGCTGTTCCTTCAATGCCAACCCTTCGGTGCGGCCGACGAGGAACGCACTCGGCGGCGGCGAACCGTCGCGTATCACGACGCCACCCGCCACGGCGACGCCGAGGTCTTCGAGCGACGCGTTCAGCAACAGGCCCGCGCCGCGTGCGGGATCGGACATCGCGCGATAGACGTCTTGCGCGTCGCCGTCTTGGATGGTGCCGCCGACGCGCAGCACGTCGTTGCCGTCGGAGGTGAAGCGCTCGACGCGCAGCGGCGTGTCCTTCGCCGACGCAGTCGTCTGAATGGTGCCCTGCACCGGAATCGGTAGGCGACTCGTGCAGCCGGCGATGGTCGCCGGCGCGCCGGGTTTCGTGCCGCGAACGTCGACGCACCACGTGCCGAAGTCGGTGCCGATCGACGCGAGCGGCGCGTCGTAGGCGGTGTCGCTGCGCGTGCGCGCGTCGCAGCGATCTTTCGTTTCGCAGTCGACGGTCGCGAACGGCCACGGCGTGACGATCAGTTTGCCGCTGACCGACGTCACGCCGATCGCGCGCAACTGCGCGGCGAGCGACAGCAGGTTCGCGCCCGTCAGCGACGGATCGCCCGCGCCGACGAGATACAGATCGCCGGTCAACTGCGCACCGGCCAGCGTACCGGCCGCGAGCAACTGCGTTTTGAACATCTTGTCCGCGGGCCAGATGCTGAGCGCCGTCGCGGCGACCGCGAGCTTCGTCAGCGACGCCGGCGTCAGCCGAACGTCGGCATTGAGCTGCTGGATGACGCTGCCGTCGGCCAGATCGACGGCGCTCGCGCTGACGCGCGCGCCGGATTGCTGCAGATCGGTCAAGGCGCGCCAGTCCGCCCGAGCGGACGGTAGACACAGCGCGATGATCACCAGGACGACTGAGGGGCGGGCGAAACGTGACGGCATCAGGCTTCGATGGCGCCGGGGCGCCCGTTTTCGACGACGAAGGACTTCAAGGTGCTGACCTCGGTATGCGGGTCGGTCGCATCGGCGATCGCGCGAAACCGCGTCGTGACGCGATCCGGCGTGATGTCGAGCGTGACGTAGCCGCGTTTTCTGCTTTCGAAGAATTTGACGTGGGGGTTGTCGGGCAAGAACTTCACGAAGAGTTCGTACGGCGGCGGATGCGCCGATATCGACGTGCCGATGAACTCCGTCGCGATGATCGGGGCGGCCGGGTTGTCGAAATCGACCTTGAGATCGTTTGTCCAGAACGAATGAATGTCGCCGGACAGCACGACCGGATTGGCGACGCGCGCGTCGCGCAGATGCGTCAGCAGCCGCGTGCGCGCGGCCGGATAGCCGTTCCAATCGTCGGTCCAATACGCAACTTCGTTGTTGCGATCGTGTTCGCGCAACTGCGCCATCAAGACGTCCTGCGCGATCACGTTCCAGCGCGCCGACGAATGCGCGAGGCCGTCGTGCAGCCACGCTTCCTGCGCGGCGCCGAGCATCGAACGCGTCGCGTCGCGCAGCTCCGCACAGCTCGCGTCGGTCTCGAGGTGGCCACCGCCGTTCGACGGCGGCCGCTGACAGGCTTCGCGGCTGCGGTACTGGCGGCCGTCGAGCAGCGAGATCTCGGCGAGGTCGCCGAACCGGAAGCGGTCGTACAGCAGCATGTCGGGACCGTGCGGGACCGCCCGCGCGCGCAGCGGCATGTGTTCGTAGTACGCCTGGTACGCGGCGGCCCGGCGCCGCAGGAACTCCACCGGATCGTCGAAGTCTTCCGACCATTGCGACGCATAGTCGTTCTGCACTTCGTGGTCGTCCCACGTGACGAGTGCCGGCACGTCGGCGTGCAAGCGCTGCAGATCGGGGTCGGTGCGGTATTGCGCGTAGCGGTTGCGATAGAGCGGCAGCGTCGTGGCGTCGACGCCATCGCTGTGCGTGCGCACCTTCGTCCGCTTCTTGTCGATGTATTCGTAGATGTAGTCGCCGAGGAAGATCGCGACGTCGGGCGCTTCGTCGGCGAGATGGCGGTACGCGCCGAAGTAACCGTGCTCGTAGTTCGCGCACGATACGTAGCCGACCTTCAACGGCGCGGCGGCGCCGGGCGGCGGCAGCGTGATCGCACGGCCGACGCGACTGGACGCGTCGCCGCACGTGAAGCGATACCAGTACGAACGCCCCGGCTCGAGGCCGCCGACTTCGGCGTGCACCGAATACGCGAAGCGCGGATCGGCGACGGCGCGGCCTGTGCGCACGACGGTGCGCAAAGTGGGGTCGGACGCGATCGTGTACTCGACGGCATAGGAGGCGGGCGCGACGCCGCCGGGCGTGTCGGGATCGTTCGAGATCGGCTGCGGCGCGAGTCGCGTCCATAGGACGAAGCCGTCGACGGTCGGCGCGCCGGCAGCGACGCCGAGCGCGAACGGATCGCCGCTGCGCCACGACGGCGTCGCGGCGAATGCGCGCGGCCATGCGAATGCACTCGCGGCCAAGGCGCTCTGCTTCAGGAACGTCCGACGCGACGACGCGTAAGATGCGCGCCGCGTGCGCGATGATTCGACCATCAGGGGTTTCGCAATGCGTCGATGATTTCGGCGAGCGCATTCTCCACGGCGCGCGGCCGGAAGCCTAGATCCTCGAACTCGTCGTCCCCGAGCGCGTCGGCGAGTCGCTCGAGCGTGAACAGCTTGACGGCAAGCGCCAGGCGAGACTGCGCTCGCGTCTCGGGCGGCGCGAAATGCGCTGCGAGTCGGCGGCGCAGACGACGCCTATCGGGACGGCCTCGTTCCGAAGCGGGGAACCCGGTCAGCGAACGTTCTGCGCCGCGAGCGCGCGTTGCACGGCGGGTCGTTCGCGCATTCGCCGTTCGAAGTCGGCGATCTTCGGGAAGCGCCGGATGTCGACGCCGTCGCCGTCGAGCCACTGACACAGCGTGAAGAGGTACGGATCGCTGATCGTGTATTCGCTGCCCATCACCCACGGGCCGGCGAACATCGACTGCTCGATCAGTCCGAAGCAGTCGGCGATGTTGCTCGGCACTTTGCGCTTCATCGCTTCGATCGCGGCGGCGTCGTCGACCCAGCGATAGCCGCGCATGCGATGCGCGTGCGCGACGTGTACGGTCGAGCAGAGGTAGCTGTTGAACGATTGCACGCGCGCGAACGCGAACGGCCGCTCGAACGGCGCCAAGCGCGCGTGCGGATGCGTCTGCGCGACATACGCGAGGATCGCCGGGGTCTCGGTGAGAATGCCGTCGTCGGTTGCGAGTGCGGGTACGCGGCCTTTCGGATTGATCGCGAGATAGTCGGGCTTGCGCTGTTCGTTGCTCGCGAAGTCGACGCGCACGGTGTCGTACTTGGCGTGCGCTTCTTCGAGTGCGATGTGCGACGCGAGCGCGCACGTGTTCGGTGCGAAAAACAGCTTCAACATGATCGAGAGCCTCCTGCGTGACGACGAGCGTGCGCGTGTTGTCGCGCACCGTTGCTGTCAAGACGTTTCGACGCGCGAACGCGGCTGGACAGTCGAATGGCGGCCAGTATAGTGGGGCTCGGTTTGGGGACTGCACAAATAACGACGTGGTAACACGCAGCGGCACGCCGCTACCGAACGACCCGGTGTCGTGGTGGCGCAATTCCTACGAAAGAGATCGCAGCGCGTTCGAGCGCGCTCACGGCCGGCAGCCGGAAACGATGCTCGAGTTGTCGACGTGGCTCTCGCGCATTCCGATCCGCGCAGAGCCGCGGCCGAAGCTGCCGCCGAATTGAGACGGCCGAACGCCATCGGCTGAAGTCCTTTCCGCGTGAGGCAGGCGAGTGGCGGCGTCCGAAGGGACGATGCCGGGATCGTCCTTGACCCCGGCGCGTCGAATCGTCGTCAGTGCTGCCGATCGTCACACCCGTCGCCGAACGATTTCCACGGCGAGCCGTCGCAGCGGGTCTCGAGGAAGCGTTGCGCTACGAAGCCGCGCGAGCCCGCCGGCAGGTCGGCGTCGTCGAACGCAAACACGAAATACTGACTCGGGTTCGGCTTGCCGCCGACCGTCCCCAGGAAGTCGTTGTCGTTCGCGACGAACAACGTGTGCTTCGTCGTACCGTCGAGTTCGACGTCCGGACCGAACGCGAATCCTTCGAGTTTCGCCGGAATGTTGTCGGCGGTGATGCCGTTCGCGGTGAGCACGGCGACGATGTCGAGGAACTGCGTCTTCGCCACGGCGAGCGGCGCGAGATTCGCCTCGCCGGCGACGTTACCGACGTCCGCCGCTTGGCTGACGTCGATGTGGTACGCGACTTTCTCCGCTGCGTTCGAACCGTCGCCGAGGCCTTTGCCGTCGCGTTCGTCGACCAGCAGCTCGGTGTCGTTGATCGCGACGATGTCGCTGACGGTGCCGTACTTCGGTTTGCTCGCGCTGCCGATGTTCGTCAGCGGATACGCGATCTCTTTGACGAGACCGGTGCCGACGTCGATGCGCACGATGCGCGTGTACCCTGCGTTTGTGCCGCCGTCTTGTTCGAGCGGGCTCTGCATGGCGCCGTACAGCGTGCGGCCGTCGGGGGTGATTGCGAGCCCCTCCATGCCCTTGTTGGCGATTCGACCTACCGTGTTACCGGAGATCTCGACCGCACCTTGCGGACTCTGGTTCGGAACCGCGAATTTCTCCGGAAGACGATACGCGCGCACGCGCTTACCGCTCGCACGATCGAACTGATACACGTACGGACCGTATTCGTCGCTGACGAAAACGGTCTTGCGATCGAACGACACGCGGATGCTCTCCGGGTCGAGGCGAGCGTTGTTCGGGTTCGACGACGACCGGCTCGGGTCGAAGTTGTCGGAACGCCCGCTGAAGTAATACGTGCCGCGTGCGTTCAACGCCGGCGCGCCGCTGCCGACGCCGAGTCCCGCGCCGGTGCCGTACACGAGCGGCGTCGGGCTCGACAGCAGCGTGGTATCGACGACGAACGGCGTCAGCGTGAACGGCAACGCGGCGCCCGCGTCGCTCGGCGCGAGCGTCATGTGCAGCGTGTGGAAACGCGGGATGTAGCTCGCGGTATCGTCGATCGCCGAGTCGAACGGCACCGCGTTCGGTCCCCGATCCGGCAGTGCGAGAAACGTGTCGCCGCCCGCATACGCGAGGCCGGAACCCATGCCGCCGAGGCGATTGCCGGGAACGCCGTTCTCGAGCGGCGCTTTCGTGGCGTCCGCGAAGTCTTCGTAGTGTCCGTCGATGGCCGCGGTCGCGATCAGCGTGGGGTCGGCGTGCGCGAGCGTGGCCGCGAGCGTGGCCGCAAGCGTGGCCGCGAGCGCGGCGCCGCACGTCACGATGCGGGTGACGAGGCTCGTCACGATGCCCTTGGCGAAATGTGGGGCGCTGAACGTCCTTCGATGCATGCGAGATCTCCAGTGCTATTGGTCTTGGGCACCGCAACTGTGGCGGCCGACCATGACACTTCCGTTGCGGAAACGGCCTGTGCACCGAATTGTTGGACAGTGCCCTGTCGTGCGCGTGCGCGCACGCGGAATGTCGAACGAGCTAGTCGACGAGCGTGACCTTCGCGGTGACCGACAGACCCGGCCGCAGCGCGTCGATGCCGGGCTGGCCCGCATCGAAGCGGATCTTCACCGGCACCCGTTGCACGATCTTCGGGAAG
>DASRZO010000122.1:0-7632 GCA_035686405.1 Pseudomonadales bacterium
ACCGGCGACTTCCGCCGCTCGTTCGTCGAAGGACCGAGCGACGCGACGCTCGCGGGACCGCGACTGACCGGCGTGCGCTATCCGGAAGTCCTGGTCGCGCGCGCGTACAGCAACGGCGACGACCTGCAGTTGGTGTTGCACCCGGGCGGTAGCGTAGGAGATCGCCCGATTACCATCGAGCGCCTACAGCCGGGCCGACGCTATGCGGTGCGCGGCGCGACCGTCGCCGAAGTCCTCGCGGACGCGAACGGCCAAGCACGGTGCACGGTGGCGCTGCACGGCCGAACGGAAGTTGCGTTGACGCCGAGCTGAGCGAGCCCGCCGTCGATGCGGTATCTCCGCGCGGCGCCGTGTCTGCTACGCGTCTGCCGCCCGCGCTATGCGGCGGCGGGCGACAACGGGAATCGCACCGTGAAGCGCGCGCCGCGGTCGCCGTTGCAGCTCGCTTCGATCGTGCCGCCGTTCGCGCGGACGATCGATTGCGACAGCGCGAGACCGAGCCCCGCGCCCGGCGCCTCCCGCACGCGCGCGACGCGACCGCGATAGAAGCGTTCGAACAAGCGCGGCAATTCTTCGCGATCGATGCCCGGGCCGTCGTCCGTCACGTCGATCACCGCCTCGTCGCCTACTGCGCGCAACTCGACGCTCACCCGACCGAGCGACGGCGAGAACTTCACCGCGTTGCCGATCAGATTGTCGAGCACGAGGCCGAGATGACCGCGTCCGACGCGCGCGGTGACGGGCCGCGTCGCATCGAACGACACCTCGACGTCGCGCGCTTGCGCCGTTGCGCGCGCGCGGCCGATCGCCTCGGCGACGACCGGGTTCAGCAACAACACGTCCGCGAGATTGCGCTCCTGGTTCGCGTCGAGTCGCGCGAGCAGCAACAACTCTTCCATGAGTTGCGTCAACCGTTCGACCTCGCTCAGACACGAGCGCAACGTGTCGACGTACTCCTTCGCTTCTCGCGGCCGCCGCAGCGTCACTTCGATTTCGGCGCGCAGCCGCGACAGCGGCGAGCGCAGTTCGTGCGATGCGTCGGCGGTGAAGTGGCGCTGCGTTTCGAAGCTCTGCTCGATGCGCGTCAGCATTTCGTTCAGCGTCTCCACCAACGCGCCGATCTCGTCGTCCGTCCCTGGATGCGGCAGACGCTCGCTCAAATTGCCGTCGTCGATGTGACGCGCCTGGCGCACGACGTCGTCGATCGCGCTGAACGCGCGCCGCGTCAGAAACGCGCCGGTCGCGCCGAGCGTCGCGAGCAACGCGATCGTCAACGCGACGAACAGCCACGTCGCCGACGCCACCACATGGTTGACGTCGTCGAGCGAACCGGCGACCTGCACGCCGTACATCGCGCCGTTGCGCAGTGCCGGTATCGATACCATGCGCGTCGGCTCTTCGCCGAACTCCGGCAGCGTATCGAACACCGTCTCGCCGTGTTCGAGGCGCGCGAGCAGCGCTGCCGGCGCCGGCAGCAGCGCGTCGCCCAAGTTGCGACTGCGCGCCACTACGGCACCGTTGGCGTCTACGATCTGCACCAGCCGATCCAACCGCGCGAATGACGGCGGCGACGGTCCCGGCGCCACTTCGTGCACGCGCACCGGTTCGTTCGGGGCAAAGCTGAGCGTCGCCGCCTCGGTCTCCGCGAGCGCGAGCAACGCCGCGTCGAGCTGATCGTGGACCGAGTTCGACAAGCTCCAACGACCAATCACCGCCGCGAGCGCGAGGATCACGACGATCGCCGTGACGTGCAGCAGCGTCAGCTGCGTACGCAGCCGCGCGCGTTTCACGCGGTGGTCTCGCACAGACGAAAGCCGCGGCCGCGAATGGTGTGTATGAGCGGGCGGTCCTGACCGGCGTCGACCTTGCGGCGCAAATTGCTGATGTGCACGTCGATCAGGTTGTCGAGCGCGATCGCGTCGGCTTCCCAAATGCGCTCGGCGAGGCGCGCGCGATTGACGACCTCGCCGGCATGACGCAGCAGCACCTCGAGGATCGCGTATTCCTTCGGCGTCAGATCGACGTCCTGTCCGGCGCGCGTCACGCGACGGCTGATCGGATCCATCGCGACGTCCGCGTATGTCAGCACCACCGGCCGCATCATGTCGGAGCGGCGCAACAACGCGCGTATTCGTGCCAACAATTCCTCGAACGCGAACGGCTTCGTCACGTAGTCGTCGGCGCCGGCGTCGAGCCCGGATACCCGGTCGCTCAAGCCGTCGCACGCGGTCAGCAACAGTATCGGCGTGTGCACGCGCCGTGCGCGCAGCGCGCGACAGAGACTCACGCCGTCGCGATCCGGCAGCAGCCAATCCAGCACGATGACGTCGTAGGTCGCGACGAACGCATGCGCGTCGCCGTCGCGCGCCGAATGCGCGACGTCCACCGCGAAGCCTTCCTCGCGCAAGCCGCGCGCGAGCAACGCTGCCGCCTTGCGATCGTCTTCGATGACCAGGATGCGCATCGCCGCCTCCTCGCGGAACCGCTTCGCTTCGAGGGTTCTTTGACACGGCGCGCCGCGCCGAATTCCCGACCCGCGAACGCGCGGCCTGAAGGGAAATTCAGGCGCAATTGAGGGGATCTTCAGGAACGCGCCACTATCCTGCCGGCCCGCCCATCGACGAGCCGGACAGTGGCCACGACCTTCGACCAACGCACGGGCTCGCGCAGCGCCGCTTGGCCCATCCGCGCCGGTATTGCGGCAGTGCGCATCTCCGCGATGATCGGCGCAGCCGCCGTCATCGTCGCGTGGCTGGACGGCTGCGGCACGAAATCCGCTCCGACGGCCGACGCCGGCACGCCACCGTTGGTGCGCGCCGGCGACGAGATCCGTATCCCCGATCGTTCGTCGCTGCGCAACAGCCTCGTCGTCGCGAGCGTGGAGTCACGGCCGATGACGCGCGCCGTCGCGGCCCCCGGCGTCGTGCAGGCCGATCCGACGCTGCTCGCGAAGGTCGCGCCGCCCGCGAGCGGCAAGATCCAGCAAGTCTTCGTGAAGCTCGGCCAGAGCGTGCGCAAGGACGCGGCGCTCTTCTCGCTCGATTCGCCGGACGTCGATCAAGCGATCGCCGACCAGGCGCGTGCGCAGAGTGCGTTGCTGCTCGCGAAGGAAAACCTCGATCGCCAAACCGACTTTCTCGAGCACGGCATCTCCGCGCGACAGGACGTCGAGACGGCACAAGCGGCATTCGCGCAGGCGAAAGCCGAGGCCGCCCGCACGACCGCGCGCCTCAACGGACTCGGCTACCGCGGCGAGAACAAATCGGACCCGAGCATCCTGACGATCCGCGCGCCGGCGGACGGCAGTGTGATCGAATTGACCGCGTCACCCGGCACGTACGTCAACGACGTCGCGGCACCGCTCGTCACGATCGCGGACACCTCGACGGTCGTCGTCAATGCGCAACTGCCGGAGCGCGATCTCGCGTACGTGAAGGTCGGCGCGACTGCACAGCTCGAATTTCCCGCGTATCCCGGCGTGCGGCGTTCCGGCGTCGTTGCGTCGGTATCCGACGTCGTCGCGAGCGACACGCGCCGCGCCGCCGTGCTCGTTCCGCTCGACAACCGCGACAAGCTGCTGAAGCCCGGCATGTTCGCCGACGTGCAGATCGTCGAGTCGCAGAGCCCGCGTCTCGTCGTGCCGACGACGGCGCTGCTGCAAAGCGAAGGCGCGACCATCGTCTACGTCGAGAAGTCGCCCTGGGTGTTCGCCGAAGCGCACGTCACCGTCGACTACCAACAGGACGACGATGCCGTGATCGGCGCCGGCCTCGTCGCCGGCGAACGCGTGCTGACGAAAGGCGGGATCCTGATCCATGGTCAATAGGATCATCCTGTACTTCCTGTCGCGGCCGCTGGTCGCGTTCCTGGTGTTCGTCGCGGTCGCGGCATATGGCGCGTATTCATGGTCGCAGCTGTCGATCGAGGCGTACCCCGACATCGCCGACGTCACGTCGCAGATCATCACGCAGGTGCCGGGCCTCGCCGCGGAGGAAGTCGAACAGCAAATCACGGTACCGCTCGAACGCGAGTTGAACGGCACGCCGGGCCTCACGGTGATGCGCTCGAAGAGCACGTTCGCGCTATCGCTGATCACCGTCGTCTTCAACGACGGCGCCGAGAGCTATTGGTCGCGTCAACGTTTGCTCGAACGCATCGCGACCGTGCAACTGCCGTACGGCGCACAACCCGGCCTCGATCCGCTGACGTCGCCGATCGGCGAGATCTTCCGCTACACGCTCGAATCGCCGGTGCGCACGCGCCGCGAATTGTCCGAGCTGCAACGCTGGGTCGTGATGCCGGCGCTGAAGCAAGTCGCCGGTGTCGCCGACGTCACGAACTTCGGCGGCGAGACGGTGCAATTCCAAGTCGAAGTCGATCCGAACAAGCTGCAGTCGTACGGCTTGAGCCTCTCGGGCATCGCCGATGCGCTGAAGAAAAACAGCGCGAGCTCGGGCGGCAGTTATCTGGTGCGCGGCGAACAAGCGTTCGTCGTACGCGGCATTGGCCTCGTGCAATCGCTCGACGATCTGGGCGACATCGTCGTCAGTTCGAAACGCGGTATACCGATCGAGCTGAAGGACATCGGCCGCATTCAGTTGTCGGCGCAGGAACGCAACGGCATCGTCGGCAAGGACGATCGTCCGGACGTGATCTCCGGCATCGTCGTCATGCTGAAAGGCGAGAACCCGTCGCGCGTGCTCGACGGCATCCACGCGAAGGTCGCACAGATCAACGGTTCGCTGCTGCCGAGCGACGTGCAGGTCGTGCCGTACCTCGACCGCAGCCATTTGGTCGACGCGACGATCCGCAAGGTCGGCACCACCGCGCTCGAAGGCATCGTGCTCGTCAGCTTGGTGGTGATGATCTTCCTCGGCTCGCTCCGCTGCGGCTTGATCGTCGCGCTGACGATTCCGTTCGCGATGTTCTTCGCGTTCGCGTTGATGAAACGCACCGACATTCCCGCGAACCTGCTGTCGCTCGGCGCGATCGACTTCGGAATCCTCGTCGACGGGGCAATCGTCGTCGTCGAGAACATCATTCGCCGCCGCGAGACCGACGAGGACGGCGTGTACACGCTGCCGGAAGCCGCATCGGCGGTGCTCGAAGTCGGCCGGCCGGTGTTCTTCGCGAAGCTGATCATCATCACCGCGTACTTGCCGCTGTTCGCGCTCGAGCGCGTGGAAGGCAAGCTCTTTCAGCCGATGGCGTACGCGATCGGCTATTCGCTGCTCGGCGCGTTGATCGCGGCGCTGATCGTGGTGCCGGCGTTCGCGTACGTCACGGTGAAAGGGCCGCTGCACTTTTTCCGCAACCGCCCGCTCGATTGGTTGACCGTGCGCTACCAACGCCTGCTCACCTATCTCGTGCGAACGCCGGCGACCGTCCTCGCCGGCCTCGCGATCGCGACGTTGCTGACGATCGCACTCGGCCTCACCGTCAAACGCGAATTCCTGCCGGAACTCGACGAAGGCTCGATCTGGCTGCAGGTGAATCTGCCGCCCGGCATCTCGCTCGACGCCGCTTCGGCGATGGCCGGGCAACTGCGCCAGGCCGTGCGCGAATTCGGCGAAGTCTCGTACGTCGTCACGCAGACCGGCCGCAACGACGACGGCACCGACCCCTGGACGCCGTCGCACATCGAAGCGAGCGTCGGGCTGAAGCCGTACGCCACGTGGGCGAGCGGACGCAGCAAGCGCGAGTTGATCGACGCGATGCGAACGCGGCTCGACCGGCTGCCCGGCATGGAGATCGGTTTCAGCCAACCGATGATCGACGGGGTCTACGACAAGCTCTCCGGCGCGCATAGCCAGATGGTCGTGAAGATCTACGGCGACGATCTGACGGAGTTGCGCAGCCTCACCGAGAAGATCCGTTCGGCGCTGCTGTCGGTACCCGGTGCGATCGACGTCGCGATCGATCAGGAACCGCCGCTCGCGCAAGTACAAGTGACGCCGGATCGCGAACGCATCGCGCGCGAAGGGATCAACGTCGAAGACGTCGCACAGCTCGTCAACGTCGGCATCGGCGGCGGCGCGGTCGGCCAGGTGTACATCGGCGACAAGTACTACGACGTCACCCTGCGCATCGCGAAACCGTTTCGCGACAGTCCGGAGAAGCTGGCGCAATTGTCGTTGCCGAACGCCGACGGCGCGTACGTACCGCTCGGCCAACTCGCCGACATCGGTTTGAAGCAAGGCGAAAGCACGATCACGCGCGAGATGAACCGGCGCCACCTGACGATTCGCCTCAACTACGCCGGCGATGATCTGACGGGCTTCCTCGAGCAAGCGAAGCACGCGGTGGCGAGCGTACCGTTCGACCGCACGCGCTTCGACATCGCCTGGGGCGGCCAATTCGAGAATCAGTCGCGCGCCGAAGCGCGGCTCGCCGTCGTGTTGCCGATGGTGCTCGGCTTGATGGCGCTGCTGCTGTTCGTCGCGTTCGGCAACCTCCGCCACGTCGCGCTCGTGATGCTGACGGTGCCGCTCGCGGTTTTCGGCGGTTTGTCGATGCTGGAGCTGCGCGGCTATGCGCTGAACGTCGCGACGATCGTCGGTTTCATCGCGCTCTTCGGCGTCGCCGTGCAAGCCGGCGTCATCATGGTCGCGAATTTGAATCGCCACGCGAAAACCGCACCGAATCTCGAAGCTGCGGTCGTCGCCGGCGCGGTCGAGCGCTTGCGCGCGACGGTGTTGATCGCGCTCGTCGCCGCGCTCGGCATGACACCCGCGGCGTTCGCGACCGGCATCGGCAGCGACATTCAGCGTCTGCTCGGCACGGTGATCGTCGGCGGCACGTTGGTCGCGACGGCGCTGACCCTGATCGCGCTGCCGGTGTTGTACTACGTCGTCGAGCGTCGCATCGCGCGGTCGCGCGGCGGCATGACCGACGCGCTGGAAGAAGCAGCGTGATACGCGCGCGGACCTTCGATCATTCACGGCGCGCCGGCACCGCTCGATGTGCGCCATCGGGGCGAGCAAGGCATGCGCGCGGCTCCGCTCTTCGCAGTCGGCCGACTTGGACGATCGCACTCGGCGTGCTCTTCGCCGCGCACGCGTCGTTCGCTGCGACGCTCGGAATTCCCGGGACGAACGCCATGCCGATTCCGGACACGCCTGCGATCCCCGCCAACGCACCGGCGCAACGACCGGTTGCCGCGTCGGCCACGAATCCGGCGGACACATCGTCCGCGTCGGATCCCGCCCAGCCGATTCCGGGGTTCACCGCCACACCACAGGCGTTCACCTATGACGAGTTCATCGCTGCAGTGATCGACGGCAACCTCGCCTACGCGGCGCAGCGCTACAACGTCGACATCGCGCGCGCGCAGCTCGCCGCGGCAACGCTAGTGCCGAATCCGTCGCTGCAGCTCTACGGCAACCGCGACCTCACCTATCACGACGCGCACGGCGTCGGGACCGACGGCGAGCGCGTGTTGTTGCGCCAAGTCGAAAGCCGCAGCGGCGGGCTCACGCAAACGCTCGAACTCGGCGGTAAGCGCACGTGGCGCATCCGCGTCGCCGATCAAACGCTGCAAGCGACAGCGGCGAATCTCGAGGACTTCCTGCGCAATCTGAAGGCCGACGCGTCGGAAGCGTTCGTACTCGCGCTCGCGACGAAGGCGACCGT
>DASRZO010000123.1:0-2163 GCA_035686405.1 Pseudomonadales bacterium
GGATCTGCTGCTGTACGGCAACGCCGAGCGCGCGCTCGCCGAAGTGGCACATCGTCTCGCGGCCGGCGAAGCGATCGACGCGATCACCGATGTTCGCGGTACCGCGTTCGTGCGTGCGCGGCTGCCGGACGGTTGGATCGAGGTCGATTCGACGCACCTCGACGCGCCGGTGCCGGTCGGATCGCATCCGGATCCGTACGCGATGTCGCCGCCGGCATCGGTCGCGGCGGAGGCGGTTCGCGTCGCGACGCCGAACGCGGCCGCGACGTCGACGTCGAATCTCGGCCCGGCGGCCGCTGCGCGGCCGGACGAATCCGTTAGCGACGACGCGCTGCGCGTGGTCCGCTTCGTCCGCGACGTGCCGAGTTCGAAACGCGCCGTCAGCGTCATCCGGATGCCGTCGTACGAGACGGTGCGCGACGATCCGATTCTGTACGCGCACGCGTCGCGGATCCTGCACATGGAGTCGAACCCCGGCAATGCGCGGCCGTTGGTGCAGCGTCACGGCACGCAGGACGTCTGGCTGAATCCGCCGCCGTTGCCGCTGACGACGAAGGAATTCGACGCCGTGTACGAACTGCCGTACGCGCGCGCGCCGCATCCGAGCTACGGCGACGCGAAGATTCCGGCGTGGGAGATGATACGGTTCTCGGTCGCGATCCAGCGCGGCTGTTTCGGCGGCTGCACGTTCTGTTCGATCACCGAACACGAAGGGCGCGTCATCCAGAGCCGCTCGGAAGCCAGCGTGTTGCGCGAGATCGAAACGATCCGCGACACCGTGCAGGGCTTCACCGGCGTGATCTCCGATCTCGGCGGACCGACCGCGAACATGTATCGCCTCGCGTGCAAGAGCCGCGCGATCGAATCCGCGTGTCGGCGGCCGTCGTGCGTGTATCCCGGCATTTGCCCGAACCTCGACACGAATCACGCGCCGTTGATCGAGCTGTATCGCAAAGCGCGCGCGCTGCCGGGCATCAAGAAAGTCCTGATCGCGTCGGGCGTGCGCTACGACCTCGCGATCGAATCGCCGGAGTACGTGAAGGAACTGGCGCAGCATCACACCGGCGGCTATTTGAAGATCGCGCCGGAGGCGATCGGCGAAGGTCCGCTGTCGAAGATGATGAAGCCCGGCGTCGGCACGTACTACGAATTCAAGGCGCTCTTCGACAAGTTCTCGAAAGAAGCCGGCACAGAGCAGTACCTGATCCCGTACTTCATCGCCGCGCATCCCGGTACGACCGACGCAGACATGCTCGAGCTCGCGTTGTGGCTGAAGCGCAACGGCTATCGCGCCGACCAAGTGCAGGCGTTCCTGCCGTCGCCGATGGCGACCGCGACCGCGATGTGGCACTCGGGCAAGAACCCGTTGAGACGGATCACGCGCGACGGCGAAGACGTCGTGATCACGAAAAAGCTCAAACAGCGGCGCCTGCACAAGGCTTTCCTGCGTTATCACGATCCCAACAACTGGCCGATGCTGCGCGAAGCGCTGCAGCGAATGGGCCGCGCCGATTTGATCGGCAACGGCAAGAAACACCTCGTACCGCGGTTTCAGCCGAAGGGCGACGGCACGGCTCAGGCGAAGAAGCGCGCGCGCCCGTTCCGCACACAGCACGTTCGCTGACGACCGAAGTCGGCCGCTCGACAAAGTGCGGGGCGATGCACGATGCTGCGGCCGACCCACGTCGTGAGTAACGAGAAATGAACAGCTCAAGCTCTCCGCTGCTGCCCGGGCGGCTCGGCACGCCGAACATGCAACTGCGCGACGACCCGCGCGCCGATCCGCGAATGATTGCGGCGATGGCGGCGCTCGGACTCGACGTGGCGGGCCCGCCGCCGATCGATTCGACTGCCCCGCTCGAGCAACTGCGCGCGTTCGCCGCGGAAATGGAGGCCGGCTTCGGCGCCGCGTTCGAGACGCTGATCGCCACACCGTCGCCGGTGCGCGGCGTGACGTCCGCGCGCGAGGTCATCCGCGGTGTCGACGGCAATTCGATCGAACTCTTCGTGCATCGGCCGGCTGGCGCGGCCGCGGCCCTGCCTGGGGTGCTGCACATCCACGGCGGCGGCATGGTCATCGGCGCTGCCGCCGATGCGCAATACGTGCGTTGGCGCAACGAGCTCGCCGCGACCGGCATGGTCGTGGTCGGTGTCGAATTCCGC
>DASRZO010000124.1:0-9813 GCA_035686405.1 Pseudomonadales bacterium
GCGTCGACGTCACCGGGCCGCCGGTGCGCGGCGAAGCGGCGCCGGACGCGCCGCGTTTCGACGGTGCATCGCCGCCGCTGCAACGCATACCGATCGCGGTGCCGGCGAATGCGGCGCACGTGTACACCGAGTGCGCGCGCATCTGGAATCCGATTCACAGCGACCGTCGCGTCGCGCTCGCAGCAGGTCTGCCGGACATCATCCTGCACGGCACCGCGACGCTCGCGCTCGCGGTGAGCAGGCTCGTCGACCACTACCTCGGCGGCGACCCGACGCGCGTGCGACGGCTCGGCGGCCGTTTCACCGCGATGGTGCTGATGCCGTCGACGCTGACACTCGAAGTGCTCGGACGTTCGAACGACACGTTGTTCTTCACCGTGCTCACGCAGGATGGCGCCGCCGCGTTCAGCAACGGGTTTCTGACCTACGGCTGAGTGCGGCCGTCAGTCCCCGACAATCGCATTGAGGCGCGCGCGCATCGCGTCGAGCTCGTCGAGTAGATCGAGCGCAAGCGCGACACCGGCGAGATTGACGCCGAGGTCGCGCTGCAACCGCAGCGCGCGTCCGGCCCGGCGCACTTGGCCGCCGCTGAAGCGCCAGCCCCGCGGTTCGCGGCCGACCGGCGCGAGCACGCCTTCCTCGACGAGTTCGATGATGTACTCCGCGTGGACCGCACAGCTACGGCTGATCTCCGCGAGCGTGAGTTCCACCTGCTCTTCCAGGATCACCCCGGTCAGCTGCGACAGTGTGTCTTTGTCGGCCATCGGTCACACCCCCAACTTGTCGCGCGGATTGAACGCCTTGAACTCCGCCGCGAGCTTTTCGTACAGCGCACGTTCGGCGGCGGTCGTCGCTTGCGGCACGACGATTTGCAACACGACGTAGAAGTCGCCCGGTGTCGCGCTCGGAATGCCGCGGCCTTTGAGGCGCATCTTGCGGCCGCCCGACGAACCCGGCGGCACCTTCATTTCGACCGTGCCGCCCGGCGTCGGCACCTTCACCGACGCGCCGAGCGCCGCTTCCCACGGCGCGATCGGCACGTCGAGGTACACGTCGCGATCTTCGACGCGATACAGACGATGCGGTGCGAATTCCACTTCGAGATAGAGATCGCCCGCGGTGCCTTGCCCGACGCCGGCGTCGCCTTGGCCGGCGAGACGCAGGTGCTGGCCCGCACGAATGCCCTTCGGGATCGTCACGTTCAACGCGTGTTCGCGCGTCGTCACGCGACCTTGCGGATCGAACTCGGGCACGCGCAGCGTGATCGTGCGCGTCGCGCCGCGATACGAATCTTCGAGTTCGATCTGCACGCGCGCGTGGCGGTCCTCGCCGTGCGCGCTGAAACCGCCGCGGCGTCCGCCGAAATCGCCGCCGAACGGGCCGCCGGTGCGGGCACGCCCGCCGCCGCGCCCGAACAACGATTCGAAGAAGTCGCTGAACCCTTCCGCGTCGCCGCCGGTGAAGCCGCCGCCCGAGAATTCGAAGCCGGTGTTCCAATCCGGCGGCGGCCGAAATTCCTGGCCTTGCTGCCAGTTCGCACCGAGCTGGTCGTACGCGGCGCGCTTCTCCGCGTCCTTCAAGACTTCGTACGCCTCGCCGACTTCCTTGAAGCGCGCTTCGGCGTCCTTCTCTTTACTGACGTCGGGGTGATATTTGCGGGCGAGCTTGCGATACGCGCGCTTGATCTCGTCCTGCGTCGCGTCGCGCGCGACGCCCATGATCTTGTAGTAGTCCTTGAACTCCATCGTGAGGTTCGACTCGATTTGTTACGTGAGCCGGCGCAACTCGGGCGCTGCGCCGGTGCTGCCCTTCGTGACGCCCGACACCTTCGCGGTCCGCGCCGACGTGCGCGGAAATTTCTTCGACAACTCCGGACCCGCGGCGGTCAAACCGCCGTCGACGATCAGCGCCTCGCCGGTGACGAATTCGGAATCTTCGCTGGCGAGAAACAACGCGGCGCCCGCGATGTGTTCGCCGCGGCCGTAGTCGGGCCACGGTTGCGAGCGCGCGAACGCCGCTTCGGTCGCGTCGCGATTCGCGCCCTGCGCGAGCGGCGTGACGATGAAGCCGGGACAGATCGCGTTGACGCGAATGCGATCGGGCGCGAGTTCGACCGCCGCCGATTGGCTCAAGCTGATCACCGCCGCCTTCGCCGCCGAATACACGAGCGGGCCGCCGTCGCCGGAGAGGCCCGCGATCGACGCGGTGTTGATGATCGAACCGCCGCGGCCTTGTTTGCGCATCGCGCGCGCGGCGTGCTTGATGCCGAGGAACACGCCTTTCGCGAGCACGTCGAACGTGTAGTCCCAGTCGGCGACCGAGGTTTCGGTGAGCGGTCCGATCGCACCGCCGACACCGGCGTTGTTGAATACGATGTCGACGCCGCCGAAGTTGTCGACCGCGCAGCGAATCATCGCCTCGATGTCGGCTTCCTTCGCGACGTCGGTGCGCACGAAGCGGACCTTGTCGCCGAATCCGTCGCGCGCGGCCGCGGCCATCGTCTCTTCGCCGGTCAGCGGATTGAAATCGGCAATCACGACCTTTGCGCCTTCCTGCAGGAAGCGCAGCACCGTCGCGCGCCCCATGCCGCTGGCGCCGCCGGTGATCACCGCGACCTTGTCATGCAATCGATCCATCGCATCCTCCAAATCGTTCCCCGCGGTCGGCGCCCGTTCCGGGGCCGTCCGCCCGTTGCCCCGCCGTCCGCCGCCGGTCGCGTCAGCGCAACCCTAGAAAATCCCGCTTGCCGATCTCGAGCCCGTTGTGACGAAGGATCGAATATGCGGCCGTCAGGTGAAAAAAGAAGTTCGGCACGACCAGTCGCTCGAGATAGTCGATGCCCTTCATCTGCACCGTCTGCGGCCCGAACGGCACGTCGATCGTCTTGTCCTCGGCCCCCGCCGTCTGTGCCGGCGTCAGCGAGCCGAGAAACGCGATGGTCCTGCTGATGCGCGTTTTCAGCTCGTCGAACGTCGCTTCGGTGTTCTCGTACTTCGGCGGTTCGACACCGGCGAGCCGCGCGACGTTGCGCGCTTGGTCGGTCACCGCTTGGACTTGCCGCGTGAAGTGGTACATGTCCGGCGCGAGCCGCGCGTGCAGGATCGCGTTCGGATCGAGCTTGCGCGTCTCGACCCAGGCCTTCGCCTTGTCGAGGATCGCGGCGAGGCTTTGCAGGCCGGCCGTGAACGGTGCGATCGAAACCTGCTGGATGGTGATCATCGAAGGTCCCCCATGGATCAATTGAAGTGCTGAACGAGATAGTACTTTCCGTGCGTCCTTCAGTAGAAGACGAGCGCGACCGTCGCAACGAGCGCGACGCCGACTCCGATCAGCGTCATGTGCGCCGCGTTGATGGCGGCGAATTTCGCCACCGTGCGACCCCAACTCTCGCCGTAGAACGCCTTCAACGCGAGCAGGTAGTAGCCGAGGCCGATCAGCTTCAACGTGCCGTCGGCGAATTCGCCGACACCGACGACCGCGCGCACGACGACCGACGTCGACTGCGACGGCGCGTCGGGCAACACGACGACGAAGGTACCGATCAGGAACAGGAACGTATGCAGGTGCAACGCGAACACCAGGTGTTCGGCGTAGAAGCGCCGCCGGTACATCAACTTCAGCCACAGCGCGTACAGCGGCAGCGTCAGGAACATCGCGGCCGGCAAATCCGAGATGACGTTCTGATACGCGCCGCGAGGATCCTCGGCGATGTCGAGCACGCGATCCGACAGCAACTGTTCGAACTCCGACACGGTCGGCGCCGGCCGCGCCGCATTCGCCGCATCGAGCTCCGCGATCCGCCGCTTCACCGCGTCGGTCGCGACGCCGTGCTTCTCGAGAATCGTCTTCAGCCGCGCCCGCTGCGCGTCGGTCAGGTCGCCGTACATGCGGGCGAGGTCCGCGTCGTGATCGAGGTCGAACTCGACCTGCGCCGGCGCGTTCGCGTCGACTTTGACCGACTCGAATCGCGTCGCCAGCGACAGCACGGTGAAGAACACCACGCTCACCACGAAATAGAGCCGCACCGGCGACACGTACGTCGCGCGGCGATCGCTCGCGAACTCGCGCGACAGAAAGCCGGGGCGAAGAATCAAACACCGCAACGTCCGCGCCAGTCTCGAGTCGAGATCGAACGCCTCGCTCAACACCTCGCCGACGAGCTCGCGCGTCGCGCGCAGGTAGCTGCGATCGTTTTGTCCGCACGCGCTGCAGAAACGTCCGAGCCGCGGCGCACCGCAGTTCGGACACGTCGCGGCGGTCTCGCTCACCGCGCGCCGCCTACGTCGAGCCGCAGCATGCCGCCGCCGACCGGAAAGTGGATCCACGCCGACGGCGCGAGCGGCCGTCCGGCCGCGGCGACCATCGAGCGATAGCACGCGATCTGGCCCGAGTGTTCGAGCGCCTCGGCCGTCCAATCGCGCTTCGGCCGCGGCGACGACTTGTGGTCGATCACGACCCAACCCTCGGCCGTTTCCACCAACACGTCGATCCAGCCGCGCAGCGTCTGGCCGTTGTCGAGCGCGTGCACGATCGGCCACTCGGCCACGACGCGAATCGGTCGCAGGCGCGCGTCTACGAATGCGCGGAATCGGCGCGCGCTCTCGACCGCCTCCGTTGCGTCGACGAACGCCGCCGCGCCGCCCGCGGCGAGGATCGCCTGCGCGCGTTCGATCGCGTCGGCGCGGTTCGGGTCGACGAGCTCCGCCGCGATGATTCGGTGCAACGCATTGCCGATCAGCGCCATGTCGTCGCCGCGGATCGCCACACGCGCGCCGAGATCGATCGTTTCGACGACACGCGCGCCGTCGACCGGCACGGCGCGCGACGGACTAACGATCTCGCGCAGGGGCGCCGGTGCGCGTGTGCGCGGCTCGAACCAACGCGGCGCATAGGGCGCGACGACCGGTTCGGTCGCGTCTTGGCTCAGGCTGGCGAACCCGGTCGATATCACGTCGCCGGTCACGAGCTGGAATTCGTCACCGGACGGCAGCATTTCCGGCCGCGCGAACGCGTTCAGCCACCCGTCGGCGCGCACGTCGCGCGCCGGCAAACTCACGATCAACAGATCGCGCGCGCGGGTCATGCCGACGTACGCGAGCCGGCGCGCCTCCGACGCGGTGCCGCGCTCGCATTCGCGCGCGTCGTCGCCGTCGAGGATCGCATCGAGAATCGGGATGTCGCGCGTGCGTTCGCCGAAGATCCGCGGCCAGAACCGGATCGTCCTGTTCGCAAGCGGCGCTTCGACGTCGAACTGCGCGGTCAGCTCGACCCGCACGTCCCATAGGCTCGTGCGGATCGCCTCGTCGAAATCGGCCGCGACGACGACCGGCCACTCGAGCCCTTTCGACCGGTGATACGTCAGCACGTGCACCGCATCGCCGGTGGTCACCGTCGGCTGCAGGTCGAGCTCCGGCGAATGCGGATCGCGCGCCCAGAACAGGAAGCCGGTCAGCGTCGCCGCTTCGTGCTGGGACGCGCAGAACGCCTCGTACTCGACCGCGAGATTCAAGAACGCATCGAGATTCCGTTGCCGCTGCGCCGCTTTGATCGCGTCGCGCCCCCACCCCGCGGTCACCTCGCGAATGCCGACGTCGTTCAACACCCGCGCCACGGTCTCGACCGGCGACTGATAGGCCGCGGGCTCGCGCAGCTCGGCCAACCGTTTCACGATGGGGTGCTCGTCTTCGAGCCATGACGCCGCCTGGTTGCCCGCCGCGAGATGACGCAGCCGATGCGACAGCCAGCGTTCCGCATCGCTGCCGTCGGCGAACGCCACGATCTCGGCCGTCGCCAGCGTGTCCGACGGATCGGTCAAGCGGCGCAAACACGCCTTGGCAAAGCAGACCTCCGGCACCTCGCGCAAGCCGTCGAGCGACATCTTCATCGGGACGCGCGCGGCCTGCAGCGCCCGCGCGATGTCTTCGACGTGCTGATTCGTGCGCGCGAGGATCGCGATGTCGCCGAATCGCACCGGCCTACGCGCCTCGGTCAGGGGATCAATGACCGTTGTCCGCTCGCTAACCAACTGCGCAATGCCGCGCGCGAGCGCCCGATACTGCGCCGCCTGATCGCCGGCGGCGCGCCATTGCAGAACCGCCGGCGTCTCCATCCGTTCGTCGCGTTCCGGCCGCAGCATCACCTCGGCCGGCTCGATGTCGTCCGCGGCGAATGCGAGGCCGAACAGTTGGTTCAAGTACGCGAGCAGATGCGGCCGCGCGCGCCACGACGATTGCAGGACGTCCGTCCGTGCGTCGCGCCGCGTGAGCCCCGCCAGCGTCGCGAACACGAGGTCCGGATCGCAGCCGCGAAACGCGTAGATCGCCTGTTTCACGTCGCCGACGAAGATCACGCGCTTCGCGAAACGCGCGAGTTTGACGAAGAGCGCGAGCTGCATCGGGTTCGTGTCTTGGAATTCGTCGACGAGCAACAACTCGAGCTCGTCTTGCAAACGTTCGGCGACGAGCGGATTGTCGAGCGCGCGCAGCGCCAACTGCTCCATGTCGGCGAAGTCGATCAGTCCCCGCTCGGTCTTGAGCTTTTGGAAGCGGCCGAGCGTGCGCGCCGCGATCGAATGCACGAGCTCGATGTAGCGGCGGATGTCGCCTTGAAATTCCGGATGGACCTCGTAGCGCATCGCAGCTTCGCGCACCCGCGCCGCGTGCTCTTCGCTCTTCTTGGTCGCCTTCGCTTTGCCGAGCGAGATCCACGTCGCCCACGGACAATCCTCGTGCGCGAGCGCAAGCCGCGCATCGCGCAAGCGGTCGAGATATTTCGCGGTACCCGCCGTCGAGTCGAACGACGGATCGATCGCAGCGAGCGCCGTCTCGATCGCATTCGCGAACGCGGCCCGATGTTCGCCCGCGCGCGGCCGCGGAAAGAATGCGAGCAATCGGTCGGCGCTGTCGGCGCCCATCGCGACGAGCGAGTCGACCGCGATGTCGTTGTCGCGCGCCCGGTTCACGATGTCCTCGACCTGCTTTTGCCAGCCGCGCGTGATCGACATGCGTCGCCCGAGCGCGTTCATCTCGCGCACTTCGGCGAGGTCGACGACCTCGTCGAGCGCATGATTGAACAACCGCCGATCTTCGATGCCGAGCACGTTCAGCGCCGGCGACAGGCCGAGTTCGAACGCGAAGCGCTGCAACAGACGCTCGCACACGCTGTGTACCGTGCCGAGCAGCGCCTGCGACATTTGCTCGGCGAGCTGCGTATGGCCGCTGCGGATCAAGCGCTCGCGTACGCGGTCGTTCAGTTCGCCGGCCGCCTTCACGGTGAACGTCGTGCCGATGACGCCGGCCGGCGACACGCCGCCCTGGAGCGCGCGCTCGAGTTCTTCCGTCAGGCGATACGTCTTGCCGCTGCCCGCGCCGGCACTGATGAACGTGACGTGCGCGAAGTCGACGTCGGTCATCGAGTGTCCGTCGTCTCGCTTGCGTCCGGCGCGATGTCCTCCAGCCGCCGGCGCGCGGTTTCCGGAAACAGGAACCAGATCAACACCGGCGTCACGAGCGTCAGCGACGCGACGATCAGGATCGCGGTCCAGGTGTTGCCGACGACCGCGTACAAGGCCGACACCAGCGACAACCCGACGATGCCGCCGACGACCGCCGCGATGTTCGTCGCGCCGCCCGCGGAAGACCGCATCGACGTCGGGAAGAGCTCCGTGCGATACGCGGCGAGCGTCACGTCGCTGCCCATCGAGAAGAACAGGTACGCGATCCACAGCACCGGCACGAACAGCCCGCCGATCGAGTAGAAGGCGAGGATCGACAACGCATAGCCGAGCGCGAACACCGTACCCGTCGGGCGGCGGCCGAAGCGGTCGCTCAGCCAACCGCTGAGCGGATTGCCGATGATGCCGAGGCCGCCGCCGATGAACGTGAGCAGCGCGACCTGCGGCGGCAACCAGCCGTGTACTTCTTGCAGATATTTCGGCACGAACGTTCCGGTCGCGACGCCGGCGATACCGACGATCAGGAACGTTCCCGACAGCGTGGCGAAGGCGCGCGGATATTGCCGCGCGGAGCGCCAGATGTTCGCGTACATCGGCGGCGGCTGCGCGTGTGTTTCCACGAGATGCACGAACTGCCCGGTCTCGGGCAACGTCCGCCGCCAATACGCGATCAAGCACAACGGCACGACCCCGACCGCGTACAGCGCCCGCCAACCGAACGGCAGATGGTCGACGAACCCGAACATCAGCGCCGCGAATCCCGCGCCGCACGCCTGAATGGCCGCCGTCGCACCGATGCCCCAACCGCGGTTCTCGGGGGCGAACTCTTCGACGATCACGACCGTCGCGAGCAGCGCCTCGGCCACCGCGAACACGCGCGCGAGGAACTGCAGCACCACGAACGCCTCGGTGCTCGGCGCGAGCGCCGTCAACGTGGTCATCAACGTATAACCGACGATGGTCCCGAGCAGCACGCGGCGGCGGCCGTAGCGATCCGCGAACGGTACGATCAAGAGCGCCAGCAATGCACCGCTGCGCACGAAGCCGAGCATCAGGCCGAGCGAGCCTTCGCCGATGCCGAGTTCCGCCTGGATCTGCTTCAGGTTCAGCGACATCAGATACAAGTCGTAGCTCTCGAAGAAGCCGACCGCCGACACGAGGCCGAGCATGCGCCATTGCCGTTCCGTCAGCGGCGGTGGGCGGCCGAGAAACCAGGCGAGTCGATACCAGCGCGGCGGCTGCACCGCCGGCTTGCCGGCCGCCGTATCCGCCGGCGCTTCGTCGGCACTCATCGCTTCACCTTTCGTGTCGACGGCCTTCGCGTCGACGGCTTCCGCGTCACCGTCATTCGTACTCCGTCCAACCCGTCACGTTCACATAGTCGTCGAACCGGTCCGGATCGCTCGCGACCTCGAGCGCGCCGTCCGGCGGGATCGAGCGCTCGGTCGGCAGCGTCGCGTCGACGTTCACCTCGACGAGCCCGGCATCGAGCTGGCCGCGCCGCCAGTCGTAGCTCGCACCGATACGCTTCCACAACTTCTCGATGGACTCGCCGCTCGACGGCGCGCATACGACGGCATTCGGAAACACGCTGGCGTCCTGCGCGAGCACGTGCCCCGATTCGACGATGAAGAACGCCTGATACGGCCAGCGCTTCTTCACCTTACGCAAATACGAGTACGTCGCGAGCTGCAACTGCCGATTGTTGCGCAGGTCCTCGGCTCTGTACGGCTCGGAGCCCCACTTCACGTCGAGCACGATCTCGCGGCCGTGGCGATCCGTCAGCAACAGGTCGATGTCGCCGCCGATTTCGATCGACTTGAACGGCGCCTGCACGTGCAGTTCCGGTTGCACCGATACGATCTCGGCGTCGCGCAGGTGGTCGATCAGCGCGACCAACGCGCGCTCGAGCGTCGTCGCGACGCGCTGCTTGTCGACGCCGCGGCCCGGTTCGAGCAGCACCGCCGCCTCGGTTTCGATCAACGCGGGCAGGCCCTTCGCGAACCAGTCGCGCAGACCCTGCGCGTCGAGCATCGACCACAGCAGGTTCTCGTCGAAGTAGCGCTCGAACAAGCGGTGCGCGAGGTTGCCGTACAGACGATTGCCGTCGGCGAGATCCTGCGCGCGACCCGGCCGCAGCTGCGCCGCATAGCGCAACACGTAGCCGTGCGGCCAGTCGAACATCTTCGACAAACTCGAATACGACTCGACCGGACGACCGGCGATCGGCACGTCGCTCGGCAGCTGCCACCACCGCCGCGGCGGCGGCAGCGCGCGGCCGTCGAGCGGTCGCGTCGCGACGCCGAGCGCATCGAGCGCGCCGCCGTTCAGCAACGCGTCGTCGACGCGAACTTCCGGTA
>DASRZO010000125.1:0-10892 GCA_035686405.1 Pseudomonadales bacterium
TTGCCGGCGATGGCAGCCGCGCCGGTACCGGCGCCGCTGCAACCGGAACGGGCGACCGCCGAGAAACTCGGCCCGCCGAAGCCGCATTGGTTCTTCGTCTACGACTCGAACTTCCTCGGTTACCTCGACAGCAAGGTGTACCTCTTCGACGGCGACACCGGCTCGATGCTCGGCATGCTGTCGACCGGCACGTGGGGCAACGCGGTCGAATTCGCGCCGAACTTCTCCGCCATCTATGTACCGGAGATGTACTACAGCCGCGGCAGCCGCGGCGATCGCACCGACATCGTGGCGATCTACGACACGACGGAACTGAAGAACGTCGGCGAAGTGATCATTCCGGCGAAGCGCGCGACCGGCGTGCCGCATCGCGCGTATCAAGGGCTCTCGGACGACGGCCGCTTCATGTATGTCGACAACATGACGCCGGCGACGTCGGTCAGCGTCGTAGACGTGGTCGCGCGCAAGTTCATCGAAGAGATCGAGATCTCCGGTTGCAACCTCGTCTATCCGGTCGGCAATCGCGCGTTCGCGTCGCTGTGCGGCGACGGCACGCTGCAGGTCGTGACGCTCGACGACGCCGGCCATCTGAAAAGCCGAACGCACAGCGACAAGTTCTTCGACCCGGACAAAGATCCCGTCACCGAGAAGGCATCGCGGTGGGGTAACACCTGGCTCTTCTTCTCGTTCAACGGCTTCGTGCATCCGGTGACGTTCGAAGACGGCAAGCCGAAGCCCGGCAAGCCGTGGTCGTTGTTCTCCGATGAGGAACGCACGGCGAATTGGAAGTCGGGCGGCCTCCAGTTCAACGCGGTCCATCAAGGTCTCAACCGATTGTTCGTCGTCGTGCACCAGGGCGGCCCGTACGGCCACAAGGATCCGGGCAAGAACGTCTGGACCTACGATCTGAAAACGTCGAAGCGGCTCGCGACCTATCCGCTGATCGCAGACGTCTCATCGATCGGCGTCACCAAGGACGCAGCGCCGCTGCTGATCGGAACCGATCCCGCGACGCCGGCCGTTTACGTCTATGACGGCCTGACCGGCGCGCACGAACGCACGATCGCGGGTCCGCCGCTGGTGCCGGGCTTCGTTCAAAGTCCATGACGATCGATCCCGTCATCGCGACGATCGTGCAATACGGCTTGGCGTGGCTGTTCCTGGCGGCTGCGATGCACAAAGCGAGAGACCTGACCGATTTCCGCAGCGTGCTCGCGACATACCGCGTCGTGCCCGATGCTCTGGTGACGCCGGCTGCGTGGGTCGTCATGGCCGCCGAGATCGCGATCGGGGTCGGTCTGCTGCTGCGACAACCTGTCGCCTATGCCGGCGCCGCTGCTCTGTTGGTCGGCTATGCGCTCGTTATCGCGCTGAATCTCGCACGCGGCCGGCGCTTCATCGATTGCGGTTGCGGCGGCGCGACGCAGCCGTTGTCGACCGGCCTCGTCGTGCGCAATGCGATGCTCGCGATCGTTGCGACGATCGGACTCGTGCCGGTCGCGTCGCGCACCATCGGTTGGATCGACATCGTCAGCATCGTCGCCGGTGTCGTCGTCGCGGGCGCGTTGTACGGTGCGATCAATCAACTGCTCGCCGCGCGCGCGCGGCTCGAAGAGTGGGTGTGATGGACGCGCTGATCGTCTCGAACGTCGTGCTGTGGGTGCTCGTGATCGGATTGTCGTTCGCGGTGTTCGCGTTGACACGGCAGATCGGCGTGCTCCACGAACGTGTGGCGCCGGCCGGCGCGTTGACGTTGTCCGGCGGCGTCAAAGCGGGCGAGACGCCGCCGAAACTGTCGCTGACGACGCTCGACGGTCAGACGCTGGCGCTGGACTCGTACGCTGCCGGCGGCCGCGGCGTGCTGTTGTTCTTCCTGTCGCCAACGTGCCCGTTGTGCCGCGCGCTGTTACCGGTCGTCACACGCATCGCGAAAGAAGAGCGGAAGTGGCTGGACCTCGTGTTCGCGAGCGACGGCGGCACGCGCGACGAACACGCGGCCTACGTGGCGGAGAAGCAGTTGCAGGCGTTCCCGTACGTGATCTCCCAGGAACTCGGAGTCGCTTTCCGTGTCGGCAAGTTGCCGTATGCCGCGCTGCTGGACGAGAAAGGCGTTCTGGTCGCGAAAGGCTTGGTGAATACCCGCGAACACATCGAGAGCTTGTTCGAGGCGAAACGGCTCGGCGTCGCGAGCGTCAACGAATACATGAGCGCGAAAGCGCGCGATGAAGAGGTGAATGCATGAACTGGCTCGACGACTGGATCACGCAACGCGCGCGCAAAGTGGCTCGGCGAACTTCGCGGCGCGACTTCCTGTCGCGTTTCGGCGTCGCGCTCGTCGGCGGCGCAGCGATTCCCTTGTTGCCGGTCGCGCGTGCAAACGCCGCGGACGCGACGGCGTCGCGGGCGCCGCAACCGCAAGAGCAAGGCGATCCGCTCAACTGCGATTATTGGCGCTACTGCGCGCTCGACGGTTTTCTGTGCGGTTGTTGCGGCGGATCGGCGAGCACGTGTCCGCCGGGCACCGAGCCGTCGCCGGTCACGTGGATCGGCACGTGCCGCAATCCGGTCGATTCGAAGGACTACATCATTTCCTACAACGACTGCTGCGGTAAGACCGCGTGCGGCCATTGCCTGTGCAATCGCAACGAAGGCGATCGTCCGGTGTATCAGCCGGCGAAGAGCAACGACATCAACTGGTGTCACGGTACGAAGACGAATCTGTACCACTGTTCGACGTCGATCGTTTTGGGCTTGGCCGTTGCGAATTGAACGCAGCATTCGCGTCATCGTCGTTGCGAGCCTCATCGGTTTCGCCGGCGGTGTCGGCGCGGACGCACGGCAGGATTACGTTCTCAACTGCATGGGCTGCCACTTGGTCGACGGGGCCGGAAAGCCGCCGTCGATACCGCGGCTCGCGGACCGGGTCGGCTACTACCTGACGGTCCCGCAAGGGCGCGCGTATCTGGCGCAGGTCCCCGGTGCGGCGAATTCCCTGTTGACCGATGCGGAACTCGCGGCGGTGTTGAATT
Organism: Pseudomonadales bacterium; assembly: GCA_035686405.1. GTDB lineage: Bacteria > Pseudomonadota > Gammaproteobacteria > Pseudomonadales > Azotimanducaceae > DATJGR01. The sequence continues at coordinate 3,030 of DASRZO010000125.1, forward strand.
GGCTGGTCGCCGAATACGCCGGCGCATCGATGCCGGCGAAGTTCGAACCGTATGCGGCGGCGGAAGTGACGCGGTATCGGTCTACGCGGCCAGCCGACATCGACGCGGTACGGCACGCATTGCACGAGGAACTGTCGCGCCGTTATCCGGACTACGGAGCGCAGTGACGTGGCGGTGCTCGCGAGCAAGATCGATACGAACGGTGCCGCGTTTCAGGCGAACGATGCACACCATCGAAACTTGAGCACGCAGCTGCGTGAACTCGTCGGTCGAGTCGCGCTCGGCGGCGACGAGCGCTCGCGCAACCGTCACGTCGAGCGCGGCAAGTTCTTACCGCGCGAACGCTTGGACCGCTTGCTCGATCCAGGCGCCGCGTTTCTCGAGATCGGTCAACTCGCCGGGCACGAGCTGTACGACGACGTGGTGCCGTCCGGCGGCATCATCACCGGCGTCGGCAGAGTCTGCGGGCGCGAGTGCGTCATCGTCGTCAACGACGCGACGGTTAAAGGCGGCACGTATTATCCGATCACGGTGAAGAAGCACCTGCGCGCGCAAGAAGTCGCGCTCGAGAATCATCTGCCCTGCATCTACATGGTCGATTCGGGCGGCGCGTTCCTGCCGCTGCAGGATCAAGTCTTCCCCGACAAGGATCACTTCGGCCGCATCTTCTACAACCAAGCGAACATGTCGGCGCGCGGCATTCCGCAAATCGCGGTCGTGATGGGTTCGTGCACCGCCGGCGGCGCGTACGTGCCGGCGATGTGCGACCAAGCGATCATCGTGCGCAATCAGGGCACGATCTTCCTCGGCGGTCCGCCGCTCGTGAAAGCAGCGACCGGCGAAGACGTGGACGCGGAGAGCCTCGGCGGCGGCGACGTCCACGCGCGGATCTCGGGCGTGGCGGACCATCTCGCCGCGAACGACGAACACGCGATCGCGCTCGCGCGCGAAATCGTTGCCGCGAGCAACGTCGCGTATCGCGACACGGTCGTGAAGCGAGCGAGCTCGGCGCCGAACTATCCGATCGAACAGTTGTACGGCGTGTTGCCGCGCGATACGCGCACGCCGTACGACGTGCGCGAAGTGATCGCTCGACTGGTGGATGGATCGGAGTTCCACGAATTCAAACCGCTGTACGGCGAGACGCTCGTCACCGGCTTCGCGCACATCGACGGCCAGCCCGTCGCGATCGTCGCGAACAACGGCATTCTGTTTTCCGAAACGGCGCTCAAGGGCGCGCACTTCGTTCAGCTCGCGGACCGCCGCGGCGTGCCGCTCGTGTTCCTGCAGAACATCACCGGCTTCATGGTCGGCCGCAAATACGAAAACCAAGGCATCGCGAAGGACGGCGCGAAGATGGTGACCGCGGTCGCGTGTGCGCGCGTACCGAAGTTCACCGTCGTGATCGGCGGTTCGTTCGGCGCCGGCAACTACGCAATGTGCGGCCGCGCGTACGGCGCGCGGATGTTGTGGACGTGGCCGAATGCGCGCATCTCGGTGATGGGCGGCGAACAAGCGGCGCACGTGCTCGCGACGGTGCGGCGCGACGCGACCTCGGCGCGCGGCGAGAAGTGGCCGGAGGCCGAGCAGCGCACGTTCATGGACGGCATTCGCGCGACGTACGACGCGCAAGGTCATCCGTACTACGCGAGTGCGCGGCTGTGGGACGACGGTGTCATCGACCCGGCCGACACGCGCCGCGTGTTGAGTCTCGCGTTGGCGGTCGCGTGTCGCGAACCGATCGACGCCGTCGACTCGCGTTTCGGCATCTTCAGGATGTGACGTGTTCAAACGCCTACTGATCGCGAATCGCGGCGAGATCGCCTGCCGCATCATGCGCACCGCGCGGCGGATGGGCATCGAGACGGTGGCCGTGTACTCGGATGCCGATCGCGATGCGCTGCACGTGCAACAGGCAGATCAGGCCGTGCGGATCGGGCCGGCGCCGGCGCGCGACAGCTATCTGCGCATCGATGCGTTGATCGAAGCAGTCGAGAGGAGCGGGGCGGATGCGGTGCATCCCGGCTACGGATTCCTCGCGGAGAACGCGGAGTTTGCCGCGGCCTGCATTGCGGCGTGCGCCTTCGTCGGCCCGTCGGCGAAAGCGATCGATGCGATGGGCTCGAAGATCGAAGCGAAGCGCATCGTCGCGGCGGCGGGCGCGCCGGTCGTGCCGGGCTATCTCGGCGATCAAGATGCGGGGAAGCTCGCGGCGGCCGCCGACGAGATCGGCTATCCGGTGTTGATCAAAGCGTCGGCCGGCGGCGGCGGCAAAGGCATGCGCATCGTGCGCGCGGCCAAGGATTTTGCGAACGCGCTTGCGGCGGCGAAGCGCGAATCGAAGGCGGCTTTCGGCGACGACGCGGTATTGCTCGAGAAATATCTGACGCGGCCGAAGCACATCGAAGTCCAGATCATGGCCGACCGTCACGGCCGCACGCTGTATCTGTTCGAACGCGACTGCTCGGTGCAACGGCGCCATCAGAAGGTCATCGAGGAAGCGCCGGCGCCAACGATCACGGCATCCCAACGAGCGAGCATGGGGGAGGTGGCGGTCAAGGCGGCGGCGGCCATCGGCTACGAGGGCGCGGGCACGATCGAGTTCATCACCGAAGCGGGCGAGTTCTACTTCATGGAGATGAACACGCGACTGCAGGTCGAGCATCCGGTGACCGAAGCGATCCTCGGTCTCGATCTGGTCGAGTGGCAGCTGCGCGTCGCGGCCGGCGAGAAGCTCCCGTTTGCGCAATCCGATTTGCGCATTCGCGGCCATGCGATCGAGGCGCGCGTGTACGCCGAGAATCCGCGCAAGAAATTCCTGCCGTCGACGGGGCGTCTGCCGCACGTACGCTTCCCGGACGACGTGCGCGTCGACGCCGGCGTCGCGAGCGGCGGCGCGGTGACGATGCACTACGATCCGATGATCGCGAAGGTGATCGCACACGCGGACACGCGCGACGGCGCGATCGAACGCTTGCGTCACGCGCTCGGTGAATGCGAGATCGCCGGCGTCGAACACAACGTCGCGTTTCTGCGCAACGTGTTGGACGACGCGGCTTTTCGCGGCGGCGAGTACGATACCGGCTTGATCGAGGCGCGCGGCGACGCGTTGATTCCGGCCGACGATCCGCTGCCGACGCTCGCGGCTGCGTTGGTGCTGCTCGACGCACAGCGCGGCGACTCGCCGTGGCAGCGCGGTGACGCGTTCCGCATGAATTTGCCGGCGCGCCAGGCGCTGCGGATTCGGCGGCGCAACGAAACGATCGTCGTCGACGTCGTGCGCGAAGGCAGTGGACTGCGACTCGGCGTCGACGGACGCACCTTCGCTGCGACCAACGTCGACGTCGATGGCGCGCGCGGGCGCATTCGTGCGTTCGTCGACGGTGCCCCGTTCGTAGGCGCGTTCGCGCGCGACGGCTCCGATCTGTACGTGATGCGTGCAGGCGCGACCGAAAAATTCGGCATGCCGGTCGTAGACGCCGCAAGCTTCGAAGCGGAAGCGAAGTCCGACGGCCGCGCGGTGGCGCCGATGCCGGGGCAGATCATCGCGCTCTTCGTGAGAGCCGGCGACGCTGTGAAGCGCGACCAGCCGATCTTGATTCTCGAAGCGATGAAGATGGAGCACACGATCGTCGCGCCGGTCGACGGCAAACTCGAGCGCCTTTCTTTGTCCGTTGGCGATCGCGTGACCGAAGGCAGCGAGCTCTTCCGGATCGCGTAAACGCGCGGTCGATGCGTGCGCCGTCATGCACGTCCGGCGAATCCGGTTGCTCGGCGACCCGGCGGCGCTGCGTGATCGCTCCGCGTCGCGGCGCTATCATCGCGGCATGACGCAACCGCTCCCGACCTTCGACTTCGGCCTCGGCGAAACGATCGACTTGCTGCGCGAATCGACGTGGGCGTTCGCGCAGAAGGAAGTCGCGCCGCTCGCCGCCGAGATCGATCGCACGAACGCGTTTCCGCGCAAACTCTGGCCGAAGCTCGGCGAGTTGGGCCTGCTCGGCATCACCGTGGAGCCCGAATACGGCGGCGTCGCGATGGGCTATCTCGCGCACTGCGTTGCGATGGAAGAGCTGAGCCGCGCGTCCGCCGCCATCGGCCTCTCGTACGGCGCGCACTCGAACCTATGCGTCAACCAACTGCGCCGCTTCGGAACGCCGGAGCAGAAACAGAAGTACTTGCCGGGGCTCGTGTCGGGCGAACATCTCGGCGCGCTCGCGATGAGCGAACCGAACGCCGGTTCCGACGTCGTGAGCCTGAAGCTGCGCGCCGTCGATCGCGGCGACTCGTTCGTACTGAACGGCACCAAGATGTGGATCACCAACGGTCCGGGCGCCGACGTCCTCATCGTCTATGCGACGGTCGATCCGTCGCTCGGGCCGAAAGGGATCACCGCATTCTTGATCGAGAAAGGGTTCGCCGGATTTTCGACGGGAACCAAGCTCGACAAGCTCGGCATGCGCGGCTCCGACACGTGCGAGCTGATCTTCGAGGACTGCGTGGTGCCGAAGTCGCAGGTACTCGGCCGGGTCGGGCAAGGCGTGTCCATTCTGATGAGCGGTCTCGACTACGAGCGCGTCGTGCTCGCGGCGGGTCCGCTCGGGATCATGCGCGCGTGCCTGGACGTCGTGATGCCGTACGTGCACGACCGCAAACAGTTCGGCGTCCCCGTCGGTACGTTCCAACTGATGCAGGGCAAGGTCGCTGACATGTACACGACGATGAACGCGTGCCGTGCGTACGTGTACTCGGTCGCGCGCGCGTGCGACGAAGGCCGCACCAGCCGGTTCGACGCGGCCGGCTGCATTCTGTACGCCGCCGAAAAGGCGACGTGGATGGCGCTCGAAGCGGTCCAGGCGCTCGGCGGCAACGGCTACATCAACGACTTCCCGACGGGCCGACTGTTGCGCGACGCGAAGCTCTACGAGATCGGCGCCGGTACCAGCGAAATTCGCCGCATGCTGATCGGCCGCGAGCTGTTCGACGCCACGGCGTGACCTGCGCCGGGGCGCGACTCGCGAAGCGGCGAACGACTTGGCTATAATCCGCGCGCCGCGTATTCCCCGATCCAATCGAAATCACAGGAAGCTCGAGATCGTGAAGCACTTTCTTGCCGTCATTGCGCTGTTTGCCGCGGGGCTTGCGTTCGCGGACCGCGTGCCGCCGGGCACCGATGCAGAGATCAAGGCGCGACTCAAGCCGGCCGGCGAGCTGTGCAAAGCGGGTGACCCGACGTGCGGTCAAGCGACGGCAGCGGCGGCCGGCGGTGCGGCGCGCACCGGCGAGCAGGTCTACAACCAATTCTGCTTCGCCTGCCACGGTACCGGCGTGAGCGGCGCGCCGAAGATGGGCCACCCCGACGAATGGGCGCCGCGCCTCGCGAAAGGCAACGACGCGATCTGGAAGAGCGTCACCAACGGCTTGAACGCGATGCCGCCTAAGGGCACGTGCATGAACTGCACCGACGACGAGCTGAAGGACGCGATCGCCTACATGTCGAAGGCGCATTAGTCGACTGCGACCTGGCGGAACGCGAGCGCTTCGGTCACGTGGCGCGCCGCGAGCGCCGACTCTCCCACCAAATCCGCTAAGGTGCGTGCGACTTTCAGCACGCGGTGAACTCCGCGCGCCGACAAGCCGAGCCGGTCCATCGCGCGTGCAATGATGCGGCGGCTGTCGGCATCGAGCGCACAGTGGATCTCGATTTCCGCCGCCGACAAGGCGTTGTTGAGCTTTCCGCTGCGGGCGCATTGCACGCGACGCGCGGCGGCGATGCGAGCGCGAATCGCCGCCGAGTCGACGTCGCGCGACGGCGGCGCCAGCAACACGGCGCTGTCGAGCCGCGGCACTTGGACGCGCAGGTCGATACGGTCGAGCAGCGGTCCCGAGATGCGGCCGCGGTAGCGCCGCTGTTGCTCCGGCGTGCAGACGCAGTCGCTGTCCTGACAAGCGCGGCCGGCGGGGCACGGATTCATCGCCGCGATCAATTGGAACGCGGCCGGATAGCAGACGCGGCTGTGTGTGCGGGACAACTCGATCGAGCCGGACTCTAGCGGTTGGCGCAGCGACTCGAGCACACGGCGGTCGAACTCCGGCAACTCGTCGAGAAACAGCACGCCGCGATGGGCGAGCGAGATTTCGCCGGGCCGCGGAATTCGGCCGCCGCCGACGAGCGCTGCCGCCGACGCGGTGTGGTGCGGCGCGCGAATCGGTCGCGCACCGCCGAGTAGACGCGGATCGAAGCTGCCGTGCGCGGAATGGATTCGTACGACTTCGAGCGCTTCGTCTTCGTCGAGCGGCGGCAATAGGCTCGTCAACCGTTCCGCGAGCATCGTCTTGCCAGTGCCCGGCGGCCCGACGAACAACACGTGATGGGCGCCGGCCGCAGCGATTTCGAGCGCGCGCTTTGCGGCCGGCTGGCCTTTCACGTCGGCGATGTCGAGCGCGTACGGCGGCAGTGCAGACGTCGTCGGTTCGATGCGCCCGAGCGGTCCGTCCGGCGAATTCAGCAACGCACAAGCCTCATCCAGATGCTCGACCGCACGAACGTCGACGCCGCGCGCGAGCGCGACTTCGTCGAGATTGCGCCGCGGCACGATGATGCCGCGGCCGGCGCGACCCGCGGCGATCGCGGCCGACAATGCGCCGCGCACCGGCCGCACTTCGCCGTAGAGTCCGAGTTCGCCGATCACTTCGAAGCGCCCGAGTCGAGTCGTTGGCAACTCGCCCGTACGCGCCAGAATGCCGAGCGCGATGCCGAGATCGAAGCGGCCGCCTTCCTTCGGCAGATCTGCCGGTGCGAGGTTGACGGTGATTTTTCCCTTCGGAAACGCGAATCGACTGGCGGCGATCGCACCCTTCACGCGTTCACGCGCTTCGCGCACGGCGGTCTCCGGCAATCCGACCATCGCAAACCCCGGAAGGCCGCCGGACACCTGTGTCTCGATGACGACTTCGGCTGCGTCGATGCCGCGTTCGGCGCGCGAAACGACGGCGACGCAATCGGCGCTCGACATGGCCGCAGTCAGTGCGGTGCCGCGCCCTCGAGCGCGGCGATGCGCGCTTCGAGCCGCGTCACCTCGACCGCTAACCGTTCGAGTTGGGCGCGCTGACGCTCGAAGTCCTCGCGTGGGACGAGCTCCAATCGTTCGAGCGTCGCTTCGATGATTGGCGCAACGCGGCGTTGCCAATCCGCGCCGGCGGGCAGCACCGCCGCCAACGCATCGGACAGGCTCCGGGTGATCGTCGCGAGCGGGTCGGACGGACGTTCGGGCATGGTCGATTCCATTCGGAAGAAGGCGTGCATGTTAGCGACGCGGGCGGCGCGCGCGCAGCGGTGATCGGCGGGGCTCGATGCCAGCCGGACGCGCGACGCTTCCGCGCCGTTTTGGTGCGAAACGGCGATCTCGTCCGATTGTAATGCCCCGCGATAGGGCATCGACGCGATGCCGGTGTGAGGGCGCGAGCCGACGTCGCCGCTTTAGTCGATACAAAACAATCTGTTAGAGCGGTGGCACGAAATCTGCTCCGTTTGCTGGCGTTCCAGCCTTAGGTCTCGCAAGAGGCAGGAAGGTGAACGACTCATCATCTTCTGAGTCGAAGCTGGTCTCAAAAACCGTTAGGGGATATCTCAACAATGAACAGAGTGTTTAGGCTGATCTTCGGCGCCGTTCTGCTCGGCACTTCGCTGGCAGCGAGCGCAGGCGACATCGCGGGTAACGTGACCCTCACGACCGACTACCGGTTCCGCGGCATTTCGCAAAACACCGGCAACTTCTCGCCGGCGATTCAAGGTGGTTTCGACTGGTCGACCGACCCGGGCTTCTACCTCGGCACGTGGGCATCGAACGTGAACTTCGATGC
>DASRZO010000126.1:0-2820 GCA_035686405.1 Pseudomonadales bacterium
GCGCGCCTACGTGTTGGGCGCCGGCCTCGCGTTCGCGGGCTGCGCGCTCGCGTTGTTCGCGATGAGCCGGCTCTTCGCGGTATTCGTCGGCGCCGCGCTCTTGATCGGTCTCTTCGCGGCGCCGGCGCTGGTATTGACGGAGACGGCGTTGCAGGAAGGCACGGACCTCGCGCATCGGGCGCGCGTATTCAGCCTGCGCGATTTCACGATGCGCCTGACGTTGCTGGTGTCCGTGTCGCTCGCGGCGTGGGCGGTCGCATGGACCGACACGCGCGCGACGCTGCTCGGGTGTACGGTCGTGCTGTGGGTGCTCGGCGGTTGTACGATCGGGCTCGGCCGCCGCGCCGAACGCGCCGAAACGACCGACGCGGGCCTCGCGGCGCGCGGCGAAGTCGGCCGCTAGCCGAATCGCTTGACGCCTCCGGCGAGCGGGCGAATGCTGCCGCGGCCGAGGGTGAGGGCATCGAGATGAGCGAAACCGCCGTTCCACCCGGCAGCCGCGCGTTCGAGCCGCTGCCGCAATCGTTCGACGTGCGAAATGCGGAACCCGTATCGCTGGCCGGACTGACGCTGCTGGTCGGCACGAAGAAAGGGCTGTTCTATCTAACGGCGGGGTCCGGCCGCACGCGCTTCGCGCTGTCCGGCCCGGCGTTCCTCGGCCACATCGTGCATCACGCGATCGTCGATCCGCGCGACCGCCGCACGTTGGTCGTCGCGCTGCGAACCGGTCACCTCGGTCCGACCGTATTTCGTTCCACTGACTTCGGCGCGAGCTGGCACGAAGCATCGAAGCCGCCGGCGTTCGGCAAGCCGAAGGACACGCGGCGATCGCTCGCCGTCGAGCAAGTGTTCTGGTTGACGCCGGGTCACGCCGATGAACCGGGTGTTTGGTATGCGGGCACGTCGCCGGAAGGGTTGTTCCGATCCGAAGACGGCGGTGATGTGTGGCAGCCGGTATCCGGATGGAACGACCACCCGAAGTGGATCGAATGGACCGGCGACATGGCGCAGCGCAATCCGGACGGCTCGCCGATTCATTCGATCCTGATCGATCCGCGCGACGCGCGGCATATGTACTTCGGCACCGGTTCGGCCGGCGTATTCGAAACGACCGATCAAGGCGCGAGTTGGAAGCTGCTGAACACCGGCATGCTGTCGCCGGGCGGTCCGGATCCGCATCCCGAATACGGCTACGACCCGCACTGCATCCAACTGCACCCGCAAGCACCGGACTTGTTGTATCAACAGAACCACTGCGGCATCTATCGGATGTACCGGCCCGAAGCGCGCTGGGTGCGCGTCGGCGACAACATGCCGCGCGACATCGGCGACATCGGCTTTCCGATCGTGCTGCATCCGCGCGATCCGCAAACTGCGTGGGTGTTTCCGATGGACGGCACCGACGTGTGGCCGCGAACGTGTCCCGGCGGCCGCCCGGCGGTGTATCGCACCCGCGACGGCGGCGAGAGCTGGACGCGGCTCGACGCGGGACTTCCGCCACGCGCGTGGTACACGGTGTTGCGTCAAGCGATGGCGGTCGACACGCAGGCGGCGGTCGGCGTGTATTTCGGCACGACTAACGGCGAAGTTTGGGGGAGTATCGACGAAGGCGAGCGGTGGTCGTGTCTCGCGGTACATTTGCCGCACGTCTATTCGGTCGAAGTCGCGGACTTCGCGCGCTGACCGGCCGCCGTGAAGGTCGTGATTCCGTCGGTGTTGCAGTCATACACGCGCGGCGCGCGCAGCGTCGATGCGGATGGCGCGACCTTGGCGGATCTGCTCGCGGATCTCGATATGCGATTTCCGGGGATCCGCTTTCGAATGATCAACGAAGCCGACGCGCTGCGTCCCCACGTTCGCATCTTCGTGAATCGCGAGGCGGTGACGGACCTGCGTTGCGTGTTGAGCCGGACCGACGACGTCGTCATCGTGCAGGCACTTTCGGGCGGTTGATTCACCTCGATGCTGGTCAGCGCGCGGTGGTTCCTTTATAAGTGCCTCGGATGCGGCGTCGGCCCTGCCGAGAACTTCATGCCGCGAACGTCGTCGAGAGAGGTAACGCCCATGACAGTCGACTTGACCGATGAAATCGCAGCGCTGCGCGGACAGATCGAAGCGCTGTCGAAGCAGATCCCGAACAAGCCGGAGCCCGGCATGACGAAGAGTGCGAGCGAAGCGATCGAGTCGCTGCTCGGCGTGCCGTCGGAGACAGTCGAGAAAATCAAGGACCAGCTCGAGGGCTTCGTCGAGTTGCTCGGCAAACAACTGCACGAGATTCCCGCCGGCACTGCGCTCGCGATCTTCGCGCTCGGTGTCGTGTTCGGTCGCGTGTTGTCGCGCTGACGCCGTCGCGATGGATCGTCTGCTGCAACGTCTCGCATTGCTCGCGCGCGCCGAAGGACTCGCGATGCGTTTGCGCGTGCGTCGCGCCGCGCGCGCGTCGGCGTTCGCCGCCGCCGCATTCGCGGCCGGTTTGTTCGCGTTCGGCTTCCTGAATTTCTGCATCTTCGTCTGGATCGCGGGCGTGTTCGGGTCTGTCGTCGCGGCGCTCGTGCTCGCGCTGATCGACGTGATTCTCGCGGCCGTCTGCATCGTGCTCGCGAGCAATCGCGCGCCGTCGGCCGAGGAAGTGATGGTCGACGAATTGCGCACGATGGCGCTTGCTGAACTCGGCAACGACGCGCAGCACTTGAAGGCGCAAGTCGAGCATCTGCAGCAGCAGGTCACACGCATCGGCGAAGGCATATCGCGCGTGACGAGTAACGATCCGTTGCAGATCGGTCTATCGAGCATCGGTCCGATCGTGTCGTTGGTCGCGCG
>DASRZO010000127.1:0-3387 GCA_035686405.1 Pseudomonadales bacterium
GACCGCCGAAGACAATGTATATCCACGCGGGAACCGATAGTCGCCCCGACGTATCCCAATACCCCGTGAGCGCCCCGGCCCAACGAAACAACAGCGCCGCGATGGCGATACCTATGGCGATCGCGACTAATGCGCCTAACGTGAATTTGTGGGCGAGGCGCCAAATTCCGTATCCGCACGCAGCGGCCATGGCTGCGGCGAACACGCCGCAGACATGACCTACGAAGGTCGCAAATGACTTCGGAACTTCGTCGTTCGTCACCGCGCGATCCAGGGCATCAGTTCGAGAACTGATAGATGTCGGTTCCGAGCGACTGGCCGGATACGGCCGTGTACGCGCCGTTCGCGATCGTCCCGACCTCGTAACCGAAAGCGAATGCGACACCGGTCGCACCCATCACGTTGCGTAGTGCGAGGCCCGCCTCGATTCCGGTGATGCTGATGCCGCCGATGTTGATCGAATCGATACCGCCGCTGACCTGGTCGACTTCTTCTCGAGTGAGTGTTCGCATGATGCCGTCCTTTTGATTCGAGCTGACTGTTGAGAGGGTTCGGGTTCCTTGGACCCGGTGTCGACGCTACGCGCGCAGGCACGGCTCGCCAAACGTCGATCGCTGAGCACCGCGTGCGATTTCAGACATCGCCGCGCGGTGATGCCGCAGCGGCATCGTCGCGGCGTCGATTCGACGCAGCGCACATTTCCGCAACCATCGGCCAATTCGACCATTGCGCCGGATCGGCGCGTACGAACGCAGCGGCAAACCGCCACAACCGTTGCGTGATCGCGCGAACCCGCCGCTGGCGCTCGGCGCGCGGCGGCTGCATCGCCGCGATCACCGGCATCGCCTGCGCCACGCTGATGCCGCGTTCGTCGTAGTGCGTGAACAACGGCAACACGTCGGCGTCGCCGAGCACCGCCAGTTCCGCCGGACCGCGCACGACGCGCAGGGTGCGTCCGCAGAACTCCGCCTCGGTCGTCGGCCCGAACCGTTCGGGCAGGTCGAACAGCACGATCACCACATTGCCGCGTTTCAGCTCCCGCACCGCCGCCACCGCCGCGCCGCGGCCGCTGCGCAACACGGTGAGATCGACGTCGCCGGCGACACGCGCGAACGCGCGCGCTTCGAGTTCGCTCCACGCCGCGCGCCGGACGACGAACACGCGCTTCGTCCACGTCGGCGCGAGCCGGAATCGGCGTAGACCTTCGAGATAGTCGCCGAGATGCATCGTCGCGACGACGATCCCGCGCGGACATGCGTCGACGTACGCGCCGACGCGCGCGGCGTCGAGCAACGTCGAACGGCCGCAGCGCACCGCACCGCTCCAACTCGCCGCCTCCAATTGCCTATAGAAAAACCAGTCATGGAGCAGCCGGCGCGCAGACGTCGTCGACTCTCCCAACAGGTCCTCGAAGGCGTACGTTAGCGGCGCGAGATCGGCGGGCAGCAATCGACGCGCCGCGATACGGGCCAATGCGCGCCGCCGGCGCAGCGTCGGGTCGAGCGCGGCGAACCGGTCGAGCGCTGCGACGACGAATCCGTAGTTGGCAGTGGATCGTTCGAACATGTTTCCCATCGTGCGTCCTTCGCGTTCACCTTCTTCCGATACGCCGCCGCAACGCGACGTCGCGCTGTTCCGCCCGGCCGCGGTCGCATTCCTCGGCACGGCCGCGTTCGGCACCGCAGGCAATACCTCCGCCGTGCCCGTCGGCGCGTTGACCACGTTGCTCGCGGTCGTCGTGTTCGCGGCGCTCGCGTTCGGCGTCGTCGGTCAGTACGCGCGCAAGGAATCGGTGCAAGGCTTTCTCGAACCTGAACACGGTGCGATCCGCGTCTTCGCCCCGCGCGCCGGCACGATCGACGCCGTGCGCGTCGCGGTCGGCGATAGCGTCGAGCGCGGCGCGGTGCTCTTCAACGTGATCGATCTGCAGTCGCTGCCGGACGGCGCCGACGCCGACGGCGAGTCGCTCGCGCGTCTCGCGGCCGAACGCGCGGCGCTCGAAGCGATTCGCGCACGCGAGCCCGAGCGCGCCGGGGCGGAACGCGCGGGCCTGCTGCGCCAACTCGAAGCGCTCGATCGGCAGATCGCCGATGCGACGCAATGGCTCGCGGCACAGACCGAACAGGCCGATCTCGCGCAGGCGCAGCTCGGCGCGCTGACGTCGCTGCACGCACGCGGCGCGATCGCGACGGTCGAGTGGCTCGCGCAACGCGAACGGCTGTTGCAGCCGCGCGAGCGATTGCAGACGACGCGGCAGACGCACGCACGGCTGATCGGCGAACGCGCCGTCGCGGCGATGCATCTCGCGCAAACGCCGATCGCCAGCGCCGACCGCGTCGCCGACATCGACGCGCGGCTCGCCGCGATCGATCGCGCCGCGGTGGCCCTGCGCGCGCGGCGCGCGTTCGACGTGCGCGCACCGGTCGCCGGCACGATCGTCGCGTTGATGCGCAAGGTCGGCGATGCGGCGGCGCCGAACGATCCGGCGCTGACGTTGCTGCCGGCCGGCTCGACTCTGGTCGGTCGATTGCTCATTCCGGCGAGCGCGATCGGTTTCGTATCGTCGGGTCAAGCGGTACGCGTCCGCTACGACGCATTTCCGCATCAACACTTCGGCGTGCAGCGCGCGGTCATCCGCGACGTCGCGCGCGCGGTGATCTTTCCGGGCGATGCGTACGGTCCGCTGCGCGTGTCGGCGCCGGCGTATCCGGCGACGATCGCGCTCGACGCGCAGACGATCGACGCCGACGCGCGCGCCGTGCCGCTGCGTTCCGGCATGTCGTTCAGCGCCGACGTCGTGCTCGAACGGCGCCGCATCGTCGAATGGTTGTTCGAGCCGCTGCTGCGGATGCGCGGACGCGCATGAACGCACCGCTCGCGCCGCGACTCGGCCGGCGACTGCCGGCGCTACTGCAGACCGAAGCGTCCGAGTGCGCGCTGACGTGCCTCGCGATGATCGCGGCCTACTACGGCGGCGGCGGCGATCCGCACGCATTGCGCGCGCGACTCGGCGCGACGCCGCGCGGATGGACGTTACAGCAACTGATCGGCGCGGCGGCGACGCTCGGCTTTTCGGCGCGCGCGTTGCGCGTCGAATTGGACGAATTGCGGCGGCTCGCGTGCCCCGCGATCCTGCATTGGGACTTCGAGCATTTCGTCGTACTGAAGCACGTCGACGCGGACACGGCCGTCGTGCACAACCCGGCGGTCGGCGAACGCCGTTTTCCGCTCGCAGAGGTGTCGAAACACTTCACCGGCATCGCGCTCGAGCTGACGCCGACCGACGCATTCGAGCGAGCCGCGCCGGCGCCGCGATTGCGGCTCGCGACGTTTTGGCGCGGCCTCGACGGCGTCGTCCGCCCCCTAACGCAGTTGTTGGTGTTGTCG
>DASRZO010000128.1:0-4218 GCA_035686405.1 Pseudomonadales bacterium
GATGTCGCCCGGTTCGAGCAGCGGCAGCAGGTCCGCGATCGTTTGATCGACGACGGCCGCCGGCACCATCAACCAGATCGCGCGCGGCGATTTCAGCTTTTTGACGAAATCCACGCGCGACGTCGCGCCGGTCGCCTTTTCCTTCGCAAGGGTTTCGACGGCCTGCGCAGACATGTCGAATACCACGCAGTCGTGACCGCCTCTGATGAGCCGGCGCACCATGTTCGATCCCATGCGCCCCAATCCGATCATTCCGAGCTGCATGCTTGACTCCTGTTGATACCGTTCCACGACCGATCGCCGACGCACGTGTCACGACGATCCGCGCGCCTTCTCGAAAATGTTGGCGAATTCTGTATAGTGACGCGCAATTTCGGCGACGGCCTGCTCGCGCGTCCGAGTTCCCCCTCGCCAGTCCACGAGCGGCTGCCAGAAATCGGTTCGCCCGACTGCGAACCCGATGAATCCCTCCACACCGGCCGCGATCTGCAACCACTCGCGCACCTTGCGTTCGTTCTCGCCACGTCCGAGCACGATACAACCGACCCCGTGTCTGCCGCCGCGGCGCGCCGTCGTCACGATCGCCGCGCAATCGTCGCGACGATCGAGTCCTTCGATCTTCCACACGTCGGGTTCGACGCCCGCGTCCTGCAGTTCGCCGATCGCTCGCAGCATGAGCTGCGGGCGAAGTTCGAGGTCGTATGCGGCTTTGTCGCCGCCGAACCGATCGAGCTGCGTGCGTTCGGCGGGGACCAATAGCTCGAACATGAATCGGCTACGGCCGCGCGCACGCAACGTATCGGACAACGCCTTCAGCCGCGCCGACTGACGTAGATTCAGCGCACGATCGCCGTCCGGGTTGTACCGCACCAATACTTTGCAGAATGTCGGGTCGAATGCTTCGATGTGCTTCGCGTAGTCGGCGCCGTACTCGAAATCGAACTCGTCCTGACCGCTCTTCTCGGCCGGCGCCGCCGTCGCGAACCCCTGCTGCTTCGCGTCGTGTAGGATCGCGGCGCCGAATTGCTCGTCGACCAGAATCCCCGCTTTGTCTTTCGGTACCCCGGCAGCGACGGCTGCGTTGAAACCTTCGTAGATCACCTGCTTCGCGGCGGCGACCTGCGCCGTCTGCTGCGCCGACAACACACCGCTCCAGCCGAATAGGTTCGTCACGAACGAACCGCGATGATCGAACGGCAGAATGTAGAGCGGCTTGGCGTATCCCGGTTGCACGTCACTCGGCCCGCAGCTTGCGGTAGCGACGGATCAGCGCGTTCGTCGAGCCGTCGTGCTGCAACGTCGGTTCGCCGCTCGCGCCGAGCTCGCCGATGATGCGTTTCGCCAACACCTTACCCAGCTCGACACCCCACTGATCGAACGAGTCGATGTCCCAGATCACGCCTTGCGTATACACGCTGTGCTCGTACAGCGCGACGAGTTTGCCGAGCGTCGCCGGCGTCAAGCGATCGATCAGAATCGTATTCGACGGCCGGTTACCTTCGAAGGTCCGGTGCGGCACCAGCCAATCGGGTACGCCCTCGGCTTTCACTTCGGCGGGCGTCTTACCGAACGCCAGCGCCTCGCCCTGCGCGATCACGTTCGCGATCAGGATGTCGTGGTGCTCACCAAGCGGACTGAGGGGGTGGCCGAACGCGATGAAGTCGCACGGAACGAAGCGGGTACCTTGGTGAATCAACTGATAGAACGAGTGCTGGCCGTTGGTGCCGGGCTCGCCCCAATAGATCGGGCCGGTCTGTACGCGAACCGGCTTGCCGTCGAGCGTGACGTGCTTGCCGTTGCTCTCCATCGTCAGTTGCTGCAGATACGCGGGAAACCGCTTCAGGTATTGCTCGTACGGCAAGACCGCCACCGTCTGCGCCCCGAAAAAATTGTTGTACCAAACCGCTAACAAGCCCAGCAGCACCGGCAGATTCCGTTCGAACGGCGCGGTGCGGAAATGCTCGTCCATCGCGTGAAAACCGCCGAGCATTGCGCGGAATTGTTCCGGCCCGATCGCGAGCATCGTCGACAAACCGATGGCCGAATCCATCGAGTAACGGCCGCCGACCCAATCCCAGAAGCCGAACATGTTCGCGGTATCGATACCGAACTTCGAAACCTCAGCCGCATTCGTCGACACCGCGACGAAGTGCTTCGCGACCGACGCTGCGTCGCCGCCGAGGCCATTCACGCTCCAGTCACGCGCCGTGTGCGCGTTCGTCATCGTCTCGAGCGTGGTGAACGTCTTCGATGAAACGATGAACAGCGTCTCGGCCGGATCCAGGTCGCGCGTCGCTTCGTTGAAATCGGTCCCGTCGACGTTGGACACGAAGCGAAACGTCATCGCGCGATCGCTGTACCCGCGCAGCGCTTCGTACGCCATCACGGGCCCCAAATCCGACCCGCCGATGCCGATGTTGACGACGTTGCGAATCCCCTTGCCGGTGTGGCCTTTCCACGCCCCGCTGCGCACTCGATCGACAAACGTGCCCATCTTCGCCAGCACCGCATGCACTGCGGGCACGACGTTCTCGCCGTCGACGACGATCGATGCGCCCGGCGGCGCGCGCAGCGCCACGTGCAATGCGGCGCGATCCTCGGACACGTTCACCTTGTCGCCGCGAAACATCGCGTCTATTCGCGCGCGCAATCGCGATTCTGCCGCGAGCTGCGTCAACAGATGCATCGTTTCGGCGGTGACGCGATTCTTGGAGTAATCGAGATAGATGCCGACCGCTTCGAGGCTGAAGCGTTCCGCGCGCGCCGGATCGTCGCTAAACAGTTCGCGAAGGTGCGTTGCACGCATCGATGCCTGATGCGCTTCGAGCGCCTTCCATGCCGGGCGCGCGGTCAAAGATTCGACGACTGCAGTCACGCGGGCGACTCCGACACGACAACGCGCGACGCGGCGTCCCACAAACGAAAGCCGCCGGTGAACGCATCGGCGTTGTCGCCGCGGCGGCATCCGTCCGGCAGTTCATCGAGATGCTTGACGTTGCCGCCGCCGAGCAGAACATCGTCTGGCCCCAACGCCCCGCGCAAACGTTCGACCACGTCGAAGACCTGTTTACACCATTTCCTTTTGCCCAAGCGCTTCAGCGCACGTGCGCCGACGTAGTCTTCGTACGTCGCCTTCTTGAACGGCAGGTGGCCGAGTTCCATCGGCTCGACGACACCGTCGACGATCAATGCCGTGCCGAGGCCCGTACCGAAACCGAGAAACAACATTCGGCCGCCGCGATATCCGCCGAGCGCTTGCATCGCCGCGTCGTTGATGAGCTTCACCGGACGCGCGAACGCAGCGGCGAAATCGAAACCCATCCACCCCTTACCGAGGTTGTGCGGCTCCGCCGCTATGCGCTGATGCAGCAACGGGCCGGGATAACCGATCGTCACCACGTCGTACGGCCAGTCGGCCGCGAGTTGGATGACCTGCGCGACCGCCTTCGCGGCAGTCAATTTCGGTCCCGATGCGAACTCGCGCGGCTGGGTCTGCCCGGTGGCTAGAATCTTGACGTGCGTTCCGCCGACATCGACGACCAACACCTTCATGCGGCTAGCTCGCTTTCGCGAGCGTGGCGCTCTTCGATGCGATCACGCCCAGTAACTCTTGCCACGATTTGACGAACGATTTCGCGCCTTCGTCCTGCAGTCGCGCCGCAAGCGCGTCGACGTCGATACCCGCTTGCGCATGCGCGGCGACCACGCTTTCGCAGTCACCACCGTCCGGCGGAATGATCGCTCCGATGTCGCCGTGATCGCCGAATGCGTTCAGCGTCGCTTCCGGAATGGTGTTGACGGTGAACGGCGCTGCGAGCGCCTTGACGTACAGCACATCGGACGCCCTCGGGTCTTTGGTGCCGGTGCTGGCGAACAGCAAACGTTGCGGCCGAGCGCCGTTGTTCAGCGCGCGTTGATACCGCGGTGATGCTACGAGCTCGCGAAATGCCTTGTAGCAGCGCTTGCCGATCGCGATGCCCAACGTGTTCGCGAGAGCAGCGGGCACTTTTTCCAACACCGCGGCATCCCATCGGCTGATGAAGACCGAGGCGACCGAGCCGACGTCGGGATTCAACCCCGCGGCGATCCGTCGTTCGATGCCGCGCAGGTACGCCTCCGCCGCGGCGAGGTAGTGCTCGCGCGAAAACAGCAACGTCACATTGATCGGCACACCGCCGAACGTCGCCTCCTCGATCGCCCAAAGCCCCTGCTTCGTGC
>DASRZO010000129.1:0-6766 GCA_035686405.1 Pseudomonadales bacterium
GACGCTCACCGCGTGCGGCGGCGGTGCCGACGTGAATCAGCACGTGAGCTCGGTATCGCAAGGACAAGAACTCGCGGACCTGAAGAAGGCGCTTGACCAAGGCGCGATCACGCAAGACGAATACAACGAACTGCAGAAGAAGATCCTCAAGCGGGGATACTGACCGCGCGTAGCGCAGGCCGGCGCCCGTAGTCGCGCAAGATCCGCTCCAGAATTCGCGGCACTTCGAACACGGCTCGGTTGTCGACGCGCGCGACGTTGGCGCGCAGCTCCGGCAAACGCGACACCACTTCGTCGACCGCCGCCTGTACGCTGCGAAAGCTGCGATGCACGACGCCGACGCCGCGTTCGACGATCCACTCGGTGTTCCACCGCTCTTGCGGCATCGTCGAGCGATTGCGCGTGACGATCACCGGTAGCCCTTGGTGTACCGCTTCACTCAAGCTGCCCGGCCCCGGTTTGCCGATGAAGAAGTCGGCGAGGTGCATCCAACGCGCAACGTCGGGCGTGAAACCGACGACGACTCGCGGCGCGCTCGCCGGCATGGCCCTCAGCTCCGCAGCGAGCGCCTCGTTGCGTCCGCACATCAGAACGAGCGGCGTCGTCGGCAGGCGCTGCGCAATGCGCTTCATCGCACTCGATCCGGTGCCGCCGAACGACACGAGTCCGGTCGGCGTCGTCGCATCGAGCCCGATCTGCACCCGTTCAGCCGTGCGGTCGGCCGGCTCGCGCGTGTAGAAGTCGGGCCGCAGGATCATTCCGCTCGCGGCGTGTACGCGGAATGGCGGGCAGCCCGCCGCGATCGCTTGCGCGACCGCGTAGTCTGTGCCGCAGATCAAATGCTGCTCGAGATCCGGCTCGATCCAGAAATGCGGCGGATGATCGGCCATGTCGGTCATCACCGTCGCGAACGGCACGCCGGGACATGCCAGTGCGAGCGCGTCGTGCAACGCACGATTGAAGTTCGGAATCAGCGACACGACGAGTTCCGGCTTCGTCGCGCGCCAATGTTCGGCAAGGCGTTCGACGATCGCGGCATGCGCCAACCGAATCAGCCGCTGCAACAATTTGAGCTCCTGACCGAGCCCGAGCGTGAACCCGGTTGCGAGCCGTTTGTTGTAGACGTCTTCCGGTTCGAAGCCGAACAAACGCTGAAAGACCCGGTTCGGATCGAGCACCGCGGTGAGATTGACCTTGCGGACCTGCCACGACAGGCCTTGCGACGCGATGGCGAGTTCGAGCGCAGTCGCCGCTGCTCGATGGCCGCCACCGGCATTGAACCAAACCAGGTCGATTGGGCGCATCGGCTGCCAGACTGCACGCCGTCGATGAAGGCCACGTGACAGCGGCAGAGCTCGCGTCCTCGAACGCGGGCGCGCGCATCAAGCGTTCGCGATTCCGAGCCGCGCGAGCCACGCGACGATCGGCTGCAAGCGCCGCGGCAGCAACTGCGTCAGTTCCTCGAACGTCACCCAACGGTGCTCGTGGTGCTCGGCCCGGCCGAGCGCCGGATTGATCGGCAGAACGACCGCATCGGACATCGTGCGCGCGACGTAGTAACGGGCGACCTTGCCGCCGCTGTACGGTGCGGTCTCCGCAAACGTCTCGCCCCAGGCGAACTCGAGCGCATCGATTCCCGTTTCTTCGCGCGTTTCGCGGCGCGCCGCTTCGAGCGGGGTCTCCCCCGCTTCGACGAGACCTTTCGGGAAATCCCACAACTTGTATGCGCGCAGGATCAGGAAGAGCGGGCCGACCGGCCCGTCGCGGACGACCACGACGCCGGCGGACCGACGCGCCACGACGCGTCCGTTAGCCGAACTCGAAATTCTCCGTCATCCGCGCGCGCACCGCGCCTTGGTGATCGAAGTACTGCTTGAAGCCGCCGTTGTAGTTGCCGTCTTGCCGACGGTTCGACTCGCCTTCGAAGTTGTAGTAGCCCGGCGTGCACTCCATGTTGCGCGACGTCTTGCCGCGATGCCGAATCACTTCCTGCACCCACCACTCTTCGGCGTCGAACGTCGGATCGATCGTGCGGTGGCCGTTCGCGCGCACATAGTCGATGCACGCGGCGATGTGATCGCCTTGCGTCTGCAGCATGTCGGTCAAGTTGAACTGAAACGATGCCTGATACCCGCCCATGATGAACATGTTCGGGAAACCCTGCGTGTGGATCCCGAGCAGCGTACGGATGCCGTCGCGATATTTGTCTTCCAGATCGACGCCGTTCTTGCCGATGATGCGGTTGTAGATGCCGGTCTTCTGCACTTCGAATCCGGTCGCGTAGATCAGCAAGTCCAACTCGTATTGCTTGCCGTCGAATACCGGTCCTTTCTCGGTGATCTGCGTGATGCCTTTGCCGTGCGTATCGACCAAATGCACAGAGGGGCGGTTGAAAGTCGGCAGGTAGTCGTTGTGGAAGCACGGCCGCTTGCACATGAACATGTACCACGGCTTCAGCGCCTCGGCCGTCGCCTTGTCGTTCACCGTCTCTTCGATGCGGCGGTGGATGCGCATCATGTAGTCGATGTTGTCGCGTTCTTGCCGAGCGATCTTCTGTTCGCGCGACTCCGCCGCGAAGCGCGCCTTCTGCTCTTCGGTGAACACCGGACCGGTCAGCGCCTTCGCGCGGCGCTTCGCCTGCCAGCCCGGCTTCAGCGTCGCCGCCCACTCCATGTCGGTCGCCCAGTCGTCGCGCACGTCGATCGACGACGGCGTGCGTTGGAAGACGTACAACTCCTTCGCGTTTTCGCCGAGCCCCGGCACGGCCTGCACCGCCGTCGCGCCGGTACCGATGATGCCGACGACCTTGTCCTTCAATTTCTCGAGCTGCGCGCCGGTGTAGTCGTAATCCCAGCGCGACGTGTGGAACGAATGCCCTTTGAACATCTCCATGCCGGCGATGCGCGACAGCTTCGGCTTCGACAGCGTGCCGTTCGCGCAGATGACGAAGCGCGCGCGCATGTGATCGCCGCGGTCGGTCTGGACGTGCCACATCTGCTCCGCTTCGTTCCATACGGTCGACGTGACCGTCGTTTGGAAAACCGCCAGGTCGTATAGGTTGTAGCGCTGCGCGATCAATTGGCAGTACGCGAAGATCTCCGGCGCTTGCGCGTAGTGCCGCGTGGGCACGTAGCCGGTCTCGTCGAGCAGCGGCAAATAGTCGTACGCCACGACGTCGCACGCCGCGCCCGGATAGCGGTTCCAATACCACGTGCCGCCGACGTCGCCGCCGCGCTCGACGATGCGGATGCTCTCGACGCCCTTCTCGCGCAATCGCGCCGACGTCAGCAACGCCGAAAAGCCGCCGCCGATGAAGAGCACTTCGACCGTGTCCCGAATCGGTTCGCGCGGCGTCACCGGCCCGGCGTACGGATCGACCCCGTACTTGGCGAACGCGCCGTCGAGGTCGGACGTGAACTGCGCGGTTCCTTCCGGCCGATACGCGAGGCGCAGGTCGCGCTCCTCGGCGAATTTGCGTTTGATTTCCTCGTAATACGAGTCGGGGCGTTGCACTCGGGGCATAGCGCTTTCTCTTCGTCGATTCGTGTGAGTCCCGAACGATACGAGCAAACGCCCTGCATCGCCATCCCGGGTCGGACGGCATCGAAACGCGGTCCGATCGCGCCCAGCCCGGTGCCGCCCAACGTTCGTACCCGCCCGCAGATCGACTCGCAGCCGCACTCATCGGCAATTCGTTAACCGTCGCACAACGCCTCGCGGCGTTTCGCGGCACTCTGTCCGCCGGCGAACGCGAGGACTAGCCGATGCCGATCTCCGACTGGTATTCGATCAACAATCTCGAAGTGGGCAGCCGCCGCTACGACGGCAAATGGCGTATCGAGTACGGCGAACTGGACACGCGCCTGCGCGTCATCAGCAACGGCCACGCCTTCTCCGATTGGGTCAACTCCGGGCTCGAACTCGACGCCTATCGCGTGCTCGCCGAACGCGTCGTCGTCGATCTGAACAAGCGCCACTGACCGGCGTCCAATCCACCCATCGGTCCAAGCGGTGAATCGGCTCGGTCCGATGTCGACCCCACGGCGCCTGTCGCCTGAGTCCGATCCGACCGTCTACCATTCCGTCCTCTACGACGACGGGGACGGCCGTGCCGCTCAATCTGAACTTCGGTACCGACGACGAACGCCTGCGCACCGAGATCCGCGAGTTCCTCGCGACCGAACTCACTTCTGATC
This sequence comes from Pseudomonadales bacterium, assembly GCA_035686405.1. GTDB lineage: Bacteria > Pseudomonadota > Gammaproteobacteria > Pseudomonadales > Azotimanducaceae > DATJGR01. The sequence continues at coordinate 4,197 of DASRZO010000129.1, forward strand.
TCATCGCTGCCGGACAACGTACGTCGGGCATGTTCGTCGATCGCGCGACCGCGACGGTCTGGCAGCGCAAGCTGCATCGCCGCGGTTGGGGCGCCGTGCATTGGCCCGTGCGATACGGCGGCACCGGATGGTCCGCGGCACAACTCTTCATCTTCCGTGAGGAGCTCGCGCGCGCCGGCGCGCCGAGCGTCTTGAACCAGGGTGCGACGCTGCTCGCGCCGGCGCTCTTCGCGTACGCGAGCGACGCGCAGAAGGACTACTACCTGCCGCGGATACTCTCCGGCGAACACTATTGGTGTCAGGGCTATTCGGAGCCGGGTTCCGGTTCCGATCTGGCGAGCCTGAAAACCCGCGCGGAACGCGACGGCGACGACTACGTCGTCAACGGGACGAAGATCTGGACGACGCACGCGCACTTCGCCGATCACATCTTCTGTCTCGTTCGCACGAAAGCCGACGGCCGTCCGCAACAAGGCATTTCGTTCCTGCTGATCCGCATGGACATGCCCGGTATTCGCGTGAAGCCGATCATCACGCTCGCCGGCGACCACGAAGTGAACCAAGTATTTTTCGACGACGTGCGCGTACCGGTCGCGAATCGCGTCGGCGCCGAGAATGAAGGCTGGACCGTCGCGAAACATCTGCTCGAGTACGAGCGTGGCGGTGGCGGCGTCGCGGCACGGCTCAAGATCGCCTTGAACGAACTGAAAGCAGTCGCCGCTCATGCGGCGGATGGCGAACGGCTGGTCGATGATCCGGTATTCGCCGCGCGCCTCGCGGCGCTCGAAGTGCAATTCCAGGCGCTCGAGTTCATCGAACTGTCGACCCTCGCACGGCTGGCGTCCGGCAATCACCCCGGGTCGGGTGCATCGTCGCAGTTCAAGATCGCATCGACCGACGTGCAGCAAGCGATCGACACGCTGCAACTCGAAGCCGCCGGTTACTACGGCACCCCGGCCCATACCGCGATCTCGCTGAACGGCCATACCGAGCCGCGCATCGGACCGGACTACGCCGAGCTCGCGACCGCGACGTACCTGACGAGCCGCGCGGCGTCCGTTTACGGCGGCTCGCACCAAGTGCAGCGAAACATCATCGCGAAGGCGGTGCTGGGCCTGTAACGCGAGCGCGAACCGCAGCGTCGCCGAGTGCCAACCTCGGTTCAATGCACGACTCGATACGCGACTCCACGTCACTCTAGGCGCGCCGGACACGGAGAAAGATCATGGCAAACCGATTCGACTACCGCGGCGGCGAGCACGAGGAATGGCTCGCGCGCGTCGAGGAGCCGATCCTCGAGCCCGATCTCCCCATCGTCGACGCGCATCACCACCTGTGGATTCGCGATAGCGCGCCGTATCTGCTGCGCGAATTCGCCGCCGATCTCGCGAGCGGTCATCGCGTCGTCGCCAGCGTCTTCGCCGAATGCCATTCGATGTATCGCACGAGCGGGCCGGAAGCGCTGCGCAGCGTTGGCGAAATGGAATTCATCGCCGGGATCGCAGCGATGAGCGACGCCGGTGCGTTCGCTTCGAACGGCGTGTGCCGTGCAGCCGTCGGGGCGGTGGACCTGACCCTGGGCGCCGCGGTCGAGCCCGTGCTCGACGCGCTGACGGCCGCATCGGGGGGACGGTTTCGCGGCGTGCGCGCGTCGGTGTGCTGGGATCCGAGCGACGCGCTGCATCGCGCCGCGCCGCGCGCCGGCTTCTTGGGTGATACGGCCGTGCGTTCGGCGATCGCGGTACTCGCCCGTCGCGGCCTATCGCTCGACTGTTGGCTCTACCACCCGCAGATTCCGGAACTCACCGCGGTCGCCGACGCGCTCCCGAATCTCGTCGTGATCCTCAATCACACCGGCACGCCGATCCTCGGCGGGCCGTATCGCGACCGACTCGACGACGTGAAGGCCACCTGGCTCGCCGCCATGACCGACCTCGCGCGCAGACCGAACGTCTACGTGAAGCTCGGCGCACTGCCGGCGAAGTTCGGCGGCGCGAACAAGGCGCGCGGCTTGCCGCCGAGTTCGCAGGACGTTGCTGACGCCTGGCGGCCGTGGCTCGCGCCGTGCATCGAACTCTTCGGCGCGCAGCGGTGCCTCTTCGAGTCGAACTTTCCGGTGCACAAGAACTGGGTGTCGTACCCGGTGCTGTGGAACGCGTTCAAGCGCGTCGCGGCGGGTGCATCCGCGGACGAAAAGGCCGCTTTGTTCGCGGGAACGGCGACCCGCGCCTATCGCTTCGAGGTGCTCGCCGCGTAACCGGAGTAGCCTTCGCGTCGTATCGCCCCATACGATGAGTCGCGTCTGCTCGTCAGCTCGCCCTGTTCTTCAGATCGCGCCTCTTCCTCAGATCGCACCTTCGCGGCGCGCCAACACCCATGCGAGCGCAAAGGCGCCAAAGCTGACCACCATCACGCCGATGAATTGCGTAATCGCGTCGCGCGTGTCGCTCGGCATGCCGTGCTGGATCCAGCCCGACACGTGGAAGAGCGCGTGCAGCGTCGGCCAGGTCGCGCCCGCGAGCGCGAACGCGGCCGCCGGGGCGCCGCGCCGCAACGCCATCACCATGCCG
>DASRZO010000130.1:0-3091 GCA_035686405.1 Pseudomonadales bacterium
CGGCGCCTACTACTGGCAGCTGTTTCACGACTCGGAAGATCCGGCGCGCTACGTCGAGACGTTCATGGACGAGTCGTGGATCGAACACCTGCGCCAGCACGAGCGCGTCAGCGTTTCCGACAGGGCCATTCAGGCGCGCGCGAAGCAGTACCTGCAGGAAGGCGAGACGACGCATTCGTCGCACTGGTTGGCCGATCCGGAGACGTGATCCGGCCGCGCGACGATGGAGGCGAAGCCGGGTTTCGCTTGCTCGTCGCGGTCGTCGTTTGAATCGCGTGAGCGCGGCCGTTGCTCACGGCGGCGCCGAACGCGTCGAGCTACGACAGCGAGCTGATCGTCACGTAGTAGCCGTCGGGGTCGCGCAGCGAGAACTCCATCGTTCCGGTGTTCGGACTCCGATGCGGCTCTTCCTCGAGCCGGCCGACGAGTTTGCGCGCCCGCGGCAGCGCGCGGTCGAAGTCGTCCACGCGGAAGAACAGCAGCAAACCGTTGCCGGGCTCGGCGCGGTCGGGGCTCGCGAGCGGCGGATGCTCGTGCTCGCCCCACGCGTGGAGACAGAGCAGCACCGTGCCGTCCGTATCGAGGATCTGGCCGAAGTCGTCGTGCGCGGGCGGCGTCTTCGCCGTGCCGAGCAGCGATTGATACCACTCGCAACTCGCGGCGACATCGCCGACGGCGATGATGGTCCACGTGCGTTTCATGACATTTTCCTCGACCGGTCGTATGTTGCGTGGCGTTTTGCCGTCACCGGTGAAACCACCGTCGGAACACGGAGTGGATACAGTAGACCAACCGATAGGAGAACGTGAGTGTTCGTCGCCGAACGCCTGACCGACTACGTCCATCCGCGGCTCGCGCGATTGGCAGCCGACCCAACCAGCGAAGGGGCGTTTTGGGCCGGCGTCGCCGAGTCGCGCGCGCCGTTCGTCGAAGCGGATCCGGCGACGGCGGGTTTCAGTGTCGTCACGTTCGTGTATCGGATACCGCCGGACGTTCGGCACGTCGTCGTGCAGTCCGGAATCTTCGCCGAAGACGTCGGCCGCGACGCAATGCAGCGCGTCGCGGGCACGACGGTGTGTCATGCGAGCTATCGCCTACGCGACGATGTGCGAATGGCGTACGCGTTCTTTCGCGACATGCCGCTGGTGAATTGGCGTACGTCGAGCGCGGCGGAGCGTGCGGCGATGCACGCGTACATGCAGAACCACGTGGCCGAATCCGATCCGTATGCGCGCGAGAACTTCGTCAGCCGCGGCGGCGACGGCGAGTCGGAACAGCTGTCGTCGTTCGTGTCGTTGCCGCGCGCGCCGGATGAATCGTTGGCACACAAGCGTTCCGGCATTCGCCGCGGCTGGATCGACCAGCACCTATTCCGGAGTCGGTTGATGGGCAACGAGCGGCGTGTTTGGGTCTATACGCCGCCGGACTACGCGGCGTCGTCGGAACCGTGCCGTGTGCTCGTCGCATTCGACGGCGGCTGGGCGCTGACGCGCGTACCGCTGCAGCGCATTCTCGACAACTTGTATGCAGAGGGGCGCATCGCCCCGACGATCGCCGTGCTCGTCGACAACCCGACGCCGACGTCGCGCGACGCCGAGCTGCCGTGCAACGAGACGTTCGCGCAGTTCATCGGCACGGAGTTGATTCCGTGGTTGCGCTCGAAATATCGCGTATCGCACGCGGCGGTCGATCATTACGTCGGCGGCGCGAGTTACGGCGGCCTCGCATCGTTCTGGATGGCGTACCGGCTGCCGCACATCTTCGGCAACGTCGTCAGTCAAGCGGCGTCGCTGTGGTGGGGGCCGGGCTTCACCAACGAAACCGGCTTCTTCTCGGGTCGCTACACGTCGGAGTGGTTGATCGAGCGATATCGCGCATCGCCGCGCTTGCCGGTGCGGATCTGGATGGAGATCGGTCTGCTGGAATCGCAGTCGCTGATGATCGAGCCCAACAGGCGCATGAAGGCGCTGCTCGACGAGAAAGGCTACGAGGTCTACTACAGCGAGCCGTGCGGCGGCCACGACCCTGCGTTGTGGCGCGGCACGATGGCGCAGGCGTTGGCGAAGATGCTGGCGCCGTAGACCTCCACGGTCGGCGCCGTCACGCGTTCGCCGCAATCGGCGCTCGCTGGCAGGTGCTCCGCTACGTGGGCGAAGGGTGTCCGCCCGAATACCAGTCGAGTACGCGCAATGCCCGCAACGTGTTCCAGCGGCTCGGTCGGCCGACGCCGTCGTCCGTCGCGATGAGCATCTTGCCCGGATACTGCGTGTCGAGCGGCCAGGTGCCGTCGGCGTTGCGCTTCGATACGACGAGGTCGATCGCGTCGGCGCTGCGCGCGTCGGGCGCAACGCCGGCGCGGCGCAGATAGTCGAGCCCGCGCAGCACGTCGTAGTGCCACCACGTCGGGAACGCGAACTGCGACCACGCGGTCTTGCCTTTGCGATCGTGCTCGATCGCAGCGCCCGTCGATTTGCGTCGAAAAAGTCGGCGCTCGAGCAGGTACGCCTCGCCGCGCAGACGCGCTGCGACGACCGCGGCCTCGCGTACACCGCCGCGTTCGAATTCGAGCAACGCTTCGAGCACGCAAATCGTCGTGTTGAACGAAGAGCGAGTCGACGCGGGCGCATCGCAGTTCCAGCCGCCGTCGCGCAACTGCTCACCGAGCAATCGCTCGACGATGAGCGAGATGTCTTGCCCGAAGTACGCGCCCGCCGCGCCGACCTGGCCGTTGATGCACGGTTCGGTTTCACCGTCGAAGAACGCGTTGTTTTCCGCTTCCGGCGGACCGCAGCCGCGCCACGTCACGTGCTCGCGGACGAGCGCGACCGCGCGCTGCGCGACGTCGCTCGCAGGATCGAGCCCCATCTCGCGCAGCAGGGTCAGCACGTGCATCGTCGAATTCCACCCGTGGTTCCACGCGGCGCCGCTCCAGCGGCCGTCGGCTGCTTGTAGCGCGAGAAGCTGGGCGCCCGCACCGTGCGTCGCGACCTTCGCGCGTTCGGCGGCCACTTCGTCCGCCGATGCGTCCGTCAAGTCGCGCAGCGTCTGCCAGCGGATCGACGGATCGCCGTCGAGCAGCCAGCGGATGACG
>DASRZO010000131.1:0-2846 GCA_035686405.1 Pseudomonadales bacterium
GGCCGAGCGCTTCGATGTCGCTCATCGACGCATGACGCGGCACGGCGGGCGCTGCAAGCGCGAATGTACTCGCGAGTACGAGGGCGACGAGCGGAACGGGTTTGCGCATGGGAAGTCGGCACGCTGCGACACGCATGTGACGCCGCGATGACGAACGTGCGGCTTCGGAAACTCGCGTCTGACACATCTACACGGATGTGCATTGAATGCGCGGTGTCACTGCCGTGTCACATCGTGTTGCTCAATTTGCGCGAGCGGCGCGTCGCGCCCGTCACGATCGAAACGGATGAGCGGAAGGAGACATGATGAAATCGTTGGGCCCGGGTCTTTGCTTGGTGGCGGCGCTCGCATGCGCTGCGGATGGTCACGCGGAGCAGCGATTCGAGACCCACGGGGTCGTCGCCGGCGAAGGCTATTACCAGAACGCATTGGTGTGCATCGATGCGAACCACAACGCCCGCTGTGACGGGCGCGAGGCGAGTACGCACACCGATGGGGCCGGCCGCTTCAGCGTGGACGGTCGTGGCCCGGTCGTCGTGGAGATCGTCGCCGGGATCACTCGCCTGGTCGATCCGGTGAGCGGAACCCGTACATCGGTGGCCGATTCGTTGACGCTGCGGGGCAGCGGCAGAGACGGCGCCGTCGTGAGTGCGGTCGGAACCGAACTACAAGCAATGCTCGACGCCGGAGAGAACTCCGCGGTCGCGCGGCTCGCGGCGCGCGTCGGCGTCGGCGTCGATCAATTGCTCGATGACCCGAACACCGAATCGGACGCCGCGGCGCGCTCCGCGCTGCTGAACGAAGTGCATCTTGCGTCGCTGCGCATCGCCGATGCGGTCGCCGACACCCGGCGCGACGGCGATCGGGTCGAGGCGCTGCGCAATCGACTCGCGCTCGACGACATTCGCAACATCGTCGTGATCTATGCGGAGAACCGCAGCTTCGACAACTTGTTTGGTTTCTTCCCCGGTGCGAACGGGCTGCGCAGTCGCGCCGCGCATTCGATCAAGCAAGTCGATCGCGATGGTGCGACGCTCTTCGCGAACTTGCCGCCGGCGTGGAACGGATTGACGGCGGCAGGACAAACGCCCGTCGTGACGCAGGCGGAGACGACCGGCGTGTGGCCCAACGCACCGTTCCAAATCGACTCGCCGGACGCACAGTCGCTGTACGGATATAGCCCCGTTGCCAACAGCGTGATCACGCGCGATCTCTATCACCGTTTCTTCGAGAACGCGATGCAGATCGACGGCGGCAAGAACGACCAGTACGTCGCGTGGGCCGACTCGGGCGGCTTGGTGATGGGCTATTTCGACGGGAGCCAAACCCGGCTGTGGGATCTCGCCAAGAAATACGCGCTCGCCGACAACTTCTTCCAAGCCGCGTACGGCGGCTCGTTCCTCAACCACCAATATCTGGTCTGCGCGTGCGTGCCGACGGTGTCGGCGACGTTCGTCTCGAACAACAAGCCGTCGATCAACGTGCTGGGGGCGGCGGTCAACGGCGTACCGCGGCTCGCCGCGAATGCCACGCAGGCGCCATCGGCGTTGACGGGACCGACGTCGCTCAAGACCGGGAATGTCGCGCCGCTCGACTACTTCGGCGCCGGCGACGGTTACCGCGCGGTCAACACGATGCAACCCGCTTATCAACCGAGCGGCAATGCACCGGCCGATGCCGCCGATGCGTTGTATGCGGACCCGTCGAAAGGCAACACGCTCGAGCCGCAGACGCAGACCCACATCGGCGATCTACTCGGTGCCAAAGGCGTCAGTTGGGCCTGGTATGCCGGCGGTTGGGCGGCCGCGGTTGCGGATCCGTGGGACGGCACCGGCGCCACGGCGACGACTACGACGATCTACAAGACGAACGCGAGCAACACGTCGGATTCGACATACGTCGATTTCCAGGCGCACCACCAGCCGTTCAACTATTTCGCGGAGTTCGATCCGGTGGCGCACGCCGATGCGCGACGGGACCACCTGAAAGATCGCGCCGATCTGCTGAACGACATTGCCGAGGGGACGTTGCCGGCGGTGACGTTCTATAAACCCGTTGGGTTCCAGAACCAGCATCCGGGGTACGCGAACCTGACGGACGGCGACGCAGAGATTGCCGACGTGATCGATGCGCTGCAACACAGCCCGCAGTGGCGTCACATGTTGGTCGTGGTCACGTACGACGAGTTCGGCGGCCAGTTCGACCACGTCGCGCCGCCGAAGGGAGACCTCGTCGGGCCGGGCACGCGCATTCCCGCGATCATCGTGTCGCCGTACGCGAGGCGCGGTTATGTCGATCACACGCAATATGACACCGCTTCGATTCTGCGCTTCATCACGCATCGTTATTCGTTGCGGCCGTTGCCGGGACTCGAGGCGCGGGATGCCGCGCTGCTCGGCAACGGCGAAGTGCGAATGGGCTACCTAGGTGGTGCGCTCGATTTCATCGGAGCAACGCGCTACGGGTTCGGTGATTGACGTCGCATCGAGGTGCAGTGACTTACGGTTGGCCGGTGTGCTCGATACGGTTAGGCGTCGGTGTTGCGATTGCGATCTCGCCGCTCAGCGCGGTCGTCAGGTCGGCGAAGATGCGCTGCAGCGCCTTGTTGGCCGCGACCACGCCGGCGTAAGGATCGCGCGCGGCGGCGGGTTCGGTGACCGAGAACGTGCGGTTCATCAGTAGCGTGCGGTGGGCGACGTCGACGAGCGCGAAGCGAATCGAGACGCGTACTTCGCTCGAATCCGGCGAGAACACCTGCGCCAACTCGACGATGTCCGAATCGAGGCGCAGCCCCTCGTCGATGCCGCCCGAGTCGGCGTACACGAAACGGAACAAGCCGGACTCGC
>DASRZO010000132.1:0-4679 GCA_035686405.1 Pseudomonadales bacterium
CGTTTCTCGATCTGCACGTGTAGTCGGAAGGGACGCGCGCGCGTCGGCTCGACCGGCGTCCGGAATTCAGCGCGGCGGTGCGATCGGCTCGTACGCTGCGATCGGATCCTGCCGATAGAACGCGCGCAATTGCGCGTAGACGTGCGGATACGCGTCGATCACGACGTCCGGCGCGGCGAAGAAGAGTTCGCTCGTGACGGCGAAGAACTCGGCGGGGTCGCTGCCGGCGTAGTCGTCGAACGGCGGTTCTTCGTCGCGATCGAGCAGGTCGTTGAAGGCGTCGTACGCAGCGGTCATCGCGCGCGACCACGCTTCGACGCTCATGTCGCGGTGCAGCGGCGGCAGGCCGTTCGGCGCGCCGGTCAGTTCGTCGAGCTTGTGCGCGAACTCGTGCACCACGACGTTGTACGGCTCGTCCGCCGCTTGCGGCTGCGCTTCGTCGCACGACAGCACCAGCGGTCCACCTTCGGCCGATTCGCCGTCGAGCTCCTCGTAGCCGGTATGGACGATACCGTCTTCGTCGCGGCGCTCGCGGTGCGCGACGAACGCGGTCTCGTACAAGATCAGCGTGTACCAGCCGCGGTAGTACTCGAGCCCGAGGTTCAGGATCGGCAGGCACGCTTGCGCCGCGATCGTCACGCGCATCGCGTCGGTCACCTCGAAACCGTGCGCTCCAACGAACCCTTTCTGGCGCAAGAACAGCGTCGCGAGTTCGCGTAGACGCGCGATTTCGGCGTCGTCGAGCCGGTCGAGGATGTGCAGCGAATCGACCGTCGTTCGCCACAGGTCGTCCGCAATGGGATGGCGCTCGAGGGTGCGTGCGCGGCGCCACGCGCGGAACTGCTTCAGCATTCAGCGCGGCACGTTGCGCCGCGCGCTGACGACGCCGGTGTTGAAACCGAGCCAGTGCATGCGGCCGACGTAGCGTGCGTGTTCGATCTTGATGCAGCGGTCCATCACGACGTCGAGCCCCGCGGCGGCGGCGCGTTCGGCAGCGACCTCGCTGATGACGCCGAACTGCAACCACAGCGCCTTTGCGCCGATCGCGATCGCGTCTTCGGCGAGTTGCGGCACCACGCTCGGCTCGCGGAAGACGTCGACGACGTCGACCGGGCCGTCGATCTGATCCAGACGTTCGACGCTGCGCTGACCCAGTACTTCGCGCTCGCGCGGGTTCACCGGCACGACGCGATAGCCGTGCCGCAGCAGATAGAACCCGACGAAATGACTCGGCCGCAGCGGATTCGACGAGAGGCCGACGACCGCGACGGTGCGCGCCGTGTTGACGATGCGTTGGATGACGCGCGGGTCTTGATATTGGGCGATGTTCATCGGCGCCGTCCGATCGCGTCGAGGCCGCGCTGCAGGTCCCAGATCAAATCGTCGGCGTCCTCGATGCCGATCGACAGACGGATCGTACCGGGACCGATGCCGGCGGCGGCGAGTTCGGCGTCGGACAATTGGCGATGCGTCGTGCTCGCGGGGTGGATGACGAGACTTTTTGCGTCGCCGACGTTCGCGAGATGCGAGATGAGCGACAGCGCCGCGATGAACGCGATGCCGGCGTCGCGGCCGCCGGCGACGTCGAAGCTGAACACCGAGCCGGCGCCGCGCGGCAGGTACTTGTCGCGCAATGCCCGATACGGACTGTCGTCGAGGCCGGCGTAGCGCACGCGCTCCACGCGCGCATCCTTCGCGAGAAAGCGCGCCACCGCGTTCGCGTTGGCGACGTGCGCCTGCATTCGCAGCGGCAGCGTCTCGAGGCCTTGCATGAACAAGAACGCGTTCAACGGTGCCATCGCGGCGCCCAAGTCGCGCAGCGTTTCGGCCCGCAGCTTCATCAAGTAGCCGTAGATGCCGAAGTTCTCGTGGAATTTGAGGCCGTGATACGCGGGCGACGCGTCGGCGACGATCGGATAACGGCCGTTCGACCAATCGAACGTGCCTTTGTCGACGACGACGCCGCCGATGCTGGTGCCGTGGCCGCCGATGAATTTCGTCGCCGAGTGCACGACGATGTCGGCGCCCCATTCGAACGGCCGGCACAGATACGGCGTCGCGAACGTGTTGTCGACCATCAGCGGCGCGCCGTGGTCGTGGGCGATCGCCGCAATGGCCTCGATGTCGAGTACGTTGCCCGCCGGGTTGCCGATCGTTTCGCCGAACAACAGTTTCGTCGAGGGGCGCAGCGCGTCGCGCCAGGCGGCGAGCTTGTCGGGATCGACGAACGTGAGTTCGACCGACAGCTTGCGCAACAGGTGCTTCAGCTGGGTGACCGTGCCGCCGTACAGCGCGCTCGACGCGACGACGTGATCGCCCGGTTCGAGCAGCGTGAACATCGCCGCCGTCTGCGCGGCGAGGCCGCTCGCGAAGCCGACTGCGCCGACGCCGCCTTCGAGGTTCGCGATGCGCTCTTCGAACGCAGCGACGGTCGGATTCATGATCCGCGAATAGGTGTTGCCGTACTCCTGCAGATTGAAATACGCGGCGGCCGCCTCGGAGTCCTCGAACACATAGCTCGTCGTTTGGAAGATCGGTATCGCGCGCGCGCCGGTCACCGGTTCCGGTCGCGCGCCGGCGTGAATGGCCCGCGTGTGGAAACCGAACGCGCGATCCGTCGGTTCCGCCATCACCGCGACTCCGGCTGGGGGCGCGGCCCGAATCGCCGCGAATGCAGCTTCAACGCGGTCGTTGGCCACCGAGCGGCGGCGCGTGCGCGTGCAATGCGGGTGTGAGCGGTGGTCGGCATCAATTCAACACCTGGCCGCTCGGCATGTCGGCGTATTGCCACGCGACTTTGAATGCGTCGCGCGTCGTCGATGCGTCTTGCCCCTGCGCCGCGACCGCTTCGCCCAAGCCCCACAGCGACCAGCCGTTGTTCTTGAAGTACGCGAGGTCTTCGTTGAAGACGCGTTGCGCATCGGCTGGACGCTTCGCGCGCAGATACGCGGCGCCGAGGCTCTGCCGCACCGGATAGAACCAATACGGCGGCTCGGTGTATTGCAGCGCGTCTTGTCTCTGGACGGCGTCTTCGAGTGCGGCGACCTCCGATGCATGATCGGCGTGCGCATTCGCGATCGCCGCGGTCACGATGTCGGTCGCGATCGCGATCATGCCGTTGACGATCGCGGGCTTGCCTTGGATGGCGACGGTCGCGCCGAGGTTCGATGCGCTCTGCAGCGCCTTCAATTCCTCGTTGGCCTTGTCGATCTCGCCCTTGCGCGCGTACGCGACGCCACGGCCGAAGTGCCACATCGCGGTCGCGAACGGCAAGCCGTCCGGCGGCGCCGGCTCGGCGAGCATGTCGTCCCACATGCCGAAGCGGACGAGCGTGTAGATCGGCACCGGCACGTATTGCTGCACCTCCGGCGTCGTGCGCGCGAAATCGAGCGGCACGTGTTCGGCCATCTTGCGCGCGGTGTCGAGCGACAGCTTCTTCTGCCCTTCCATCATCGCGGCGTACCAGAGGAAGTGCAGGTTGTGCGGGTAGTACACGGCCGGATAGAAGCCCTGCGCGTTGCATTGCGCGATGTAGTCCTCGTCGGCGGCCGCGGCGAGTTCGTTCTGCGTGACGGCGTCGTGATAGCGCCCGACGCGCAGGTAGATGTGCGCCGGCATGTGCACGAGGTGACCGGCGACCGGCACGAGATCGCCGAGTTCGTCGGCGGCTGCTTCGGCGCGCTCCGGCGTCGGCGTCGCCTCGACGGCATGGATGTAGAAGTGCAAGGCACCGGGGTGTTGCGGGTTCGCTTTGATGACGCGTTCGATCTGCGCGAGCGCGATCACGGTGTCGGGTTTCGGCGTCTTGCCGTCCTTCTCGTAGTAGTCCCACGGCATCAGGTCCATCAGCGATTCGGCGTACAAGGTCGCCGCGTCGAGATCGTCGGGATACGCGGCGACCAGTTTCGCCATCGCATCGGCGTATGCGCGGTCGAGTTGCGCGCGATCGGCGCCGGATTCGCTGTAGCGCGCCGCGACCGCGTCGATGTAGGCCTGCTCCTTCGGCGACGCGTCGGCTCTCAACGACTGCGCCGTCTGCAGCGCTTGCCACGCGAGCGGAATCGCGTCGGGCGGCATCGGCTGGTTGATGTTCGGTCCGTACGAGAGCGCCACGCCCCACCAACAGATCGCGCAGTTCGGATCGAGCCGCGCCGCTTCCTTGAACGAGCGGATCGCTTCGGCGTGGTTGAAGCCGTACATCAGCGTGAAGCCTTGGTCGAAGTACTTCTGTGCTTGCTCGGATTTCGTCGAGATCGGCACGTGCAGCGGACCGATGCCGTGGAAGAGCGGCGCGGTGGTGCCGTCGGGCTGCACGTCGGCGAGCGCTTTGTCGGTCGCGCTCGATGCGGCGCCGTGCATCGCGTGCGCGTCGGGCTTGGGTGACTCGGGGGTTGCGTTCTTGTGACAGGCTGACGCGAGAATCAAAACGGCGCCGAGCGCCGCCAAGCGTAGGCGATTCATGTGGCGTGCCTCCTGACCGGAAACGGCGCACACGATAGCAGATAGAATGCCGGCATGAACGCACGCCACACCGCCGCGCACGCGGAACATTTCGAACGCCACGGTTGGGTGTTGATCGACCGGTTGTTGACCGAAGCGGAGATCGACGCCGCCCATCCCGGCTTGTTCGCGCTCTACCCGACGCCGGAACAGTTTCACGCCGGCGGCGATCCGCGCGC
>DASRZO010000133.1:0-4450 GCA_035686405.1 Pseudomonadales bacterium
TGATGTCGCCGGCCGAAACGCAAAAGCTGATCGGCGAAGGCGAGGCCGCGACGTGGCCGAAGATCGAGATGATCCGCAACTGCACGCTGATCGGACGGACGATCGACGGGTTGATCAACGAGTTCGAGCGCGCCTGACCGGCATCACGGGCGCGTGAAGAGTAGTCGAGCATCCGGGTTCCAGTGCCGGCATCCTGTTTGCGGGAAACGCTGCAAGTACATCCTTGTAAGCTCCCTCTCGGCATCCATGCCTCGAGAAGTTCCCGCAAACAGGATGCCGGCACCGGAACCTCGAGCGCGGTGGTTCGTCCGTGCACGGCCCGGCGGGCGCACCATTCGAGCGCGGCGGCCGATGCCGTTGCACCGATGTCGCGCGTTTTATTCGGCCCGCCGGCGCAGTAACACGATGTCCTGATGGCCGTTCATCGCGCGCGGAAGATAGGCAGTCACGTCGAAGAATTCGGCGTAGGTCGATTCGACGTACGTCTGCGAGTGGAACGCGGTCTGATACCAATCCGGAAACAAGCCGCGCGATGCATCGTTCTTGATGAACACGAAGCCGTCGCGGGCCAGCGTGCGCTGGTCGGCTCGCGGCATTTCGTTCCACGACTCGGGTCCGTGCAGCGTGACGAGCGCGATGCCGTTCGGCCGCAGTACGCGCTGCAATTCGCCGAGCCACGCCCGTTCGAACTCGGCGTCGAGATGCGTGAACACCGAGATCGCGTACACCAGATCGAACCGCGCGGCCGGATAGTCGAGCGGCGGGCGCGGTGCATTCGTCGCGAACGACGCGAACGGCAAATTGGCGCGGCACCACGCGATCGCGCTCGCGTCGATGTCGGTGCCGGCGAGCGCCGCCTGCGGCGCTAGATCGCGCAGCCACACCAACGTGCCGCCGCAGCCGCAGCCGAAATCGAGCACGTCGCGAAACGCGTGCAGCGGTCTCCCGACCCGCGCGAGCGCCGCAGCGATGTCGTCAGCACATTGGCGGCCGATGCTCGCGAAGCGTTCGCCGCTCGCCGAGCCGCGCACTTTGAATCGCAGCAACGCCGGCGGCAGCACGCGGCCGTTGTACGTTCGCTTCAACACGCGGTCCGTGAGGTCGATCGTCCAGCACTCCACCGGTGCGACGAACGTGTGATAGACACGTCGGGCCAGCGGATAGAGCCGGGGCGGCGTGCGGCGCTTGATTGCGCCGACGATGTCGGCCGACGCGATCATGCGGCGGCAAACGTGCGGTGATTCATCGAACCCTCGTGAGTCCTCCTTCGAGGAACGCATCCTATAGCGGTCGTCGCGCGCGGACGAAATGTCGCGCTCGTCGAGCGCGGTACTCGAAAGCGGTACTCGAAGTGAGAGCGGCGGATCGGAATCGCCGGTCCTTCGTCGGCGCCGCGCGCGTCGGGAACGCGTCGTCCGCGCCGCTGGTGCGGCGACGCCGAACGTCGACAATGGCGCGTCTGCGGAGAGGTGGCGTGGGGCGGGTCTTGGTTCGCGGGTCATTGATCCTGCTCGGTGTCGCAATCGCCCTCGGCGCGATCGGACTCGGCTATCGCGCGTGGCGGCAACACGACAACGCGGTCGCGCTCGCGATCGCGACGCCGAACGGCATCGATGAGGCGCGCTTCGTGTCGATCGGCGGCATCGAGCAATGGATCACGATCCGCGGCGAGGATCGCGCGAACCCGATCGTGCTGATCTTGGCCGGCGGCCCGGGCAACTCGTTGGTTCCGCTTGCGAGCGTCTTCCGCGCGTGGGAACGGCAGTTCACCGTCGTGCAATGGGATCAACGCGGTGCGGGCAAGACCTACGGCAAGAACGGCGCGCGCGAAGCACCGATGACGATCGAACGCATGCGCGACGATGGCATCGAGTTGACGCGCCGACTGCTCGACGAATTGCATCGACCGAAGCTCGTACTGGTCGGGCACTCGTGGGGCACGGTGCTCGGCGTGACGATGGTGAAGGCGCATCCGGAGCTGTACCACGCTTACGTCGGCACCGGCCAAGTGGTGGCGAAGGAAGAGAAAGAGGAAATCCTGTACGCCGACTTGTTGCAGACGGTCGAGGACGCGCACGACGACGACGGAATCGCGAAGCTCGAGGCGATCGGCGCGCCGCCATACAAGTCGCAAACCGATCTGTTGGTCGAGCGCGAGGTCTCGGAACGCTACGACACGCCGGCTGAACGCGATCTCGAAGCGACGCTGCGGCCGGTCGTCTTGTTCGCGCCGAGCTTCTCGATGGCCGACATCTATTCGATGCTGCAAGGTTCGAAGTTCGCTTCGAACGCGCTGTATCGCGAGATGCTCGGCTACGACGCGCGCGCACTCGGACTCGAATTCGCCGTACCGTTTTTCGTCTTCAACGGCGACGCCGACCGCGTGACGCCGGCCGCTCTCGCCGAGCGATATGTCGAATCGATATCCGCGCCGCAAAAGGCGTTCGTCGTGCTGCCCGGCGGCGGCCATTCGGCGATCTTGACGATGTCGGACCGCTTCCTCGACGAGCTCGTCACCCGAGTGCGGCCGTTGGCGACGAGCGACTAACGCCGCCGCGAGCGTCAGGTCCACGGGCGTGAGTAGCCGCGGTCCCATGTCCAACCGTTCGCACCGCGGCGCACACGAAAGAGTTCGACGGTACGCATGCGTTTCCAGAGGTCGTAACCGACGCTCGGGTCGATGTGGCTCAAGAACAGCGCGATCGCGTTGCCGTGCGAGCAGGCCAGCAGTGTTTCGCCGGCGAATTCGTGTGCGAGTTCGTCGAGGCAGCGCACGACGCGGCGTCGACACTGCGCGCCGGACTCGCAGTTCGGC
Source organism: Pseudomonadales bacterium (assembly GCA_035686405.1). GTDB lineage: Bacteria > Pseudomonadota > Gammaproteobacteria > Pseudomonadales > Azotimanducaceae > DATJGR01. The sequence continues at coordinate 2,816 of DASRZO010000133.1, forward strand.
AGATGCGAATCGAGATCGCGCCAGAGGCCTTGCAGCAGTGTGTCCCAGTTTTCGACGTAACCGTCGCGCAAATGCCGTTCGCGCAGGTCGTACTCGGTACGGATCGGCAGCTGCAACGCGCGCGCCGTCGGTTCGAGCGTGTCGAGCGCGCGGCGGTATGGGCTCGCGACGAGCCGCGTCGCGCCGAGCGCCGCCGCATGCGTCGCGAGCGTTTCGGCTTGAGCGGCACCGTATGGACTCAGCGGCCACGCCGACTCGGGCGTCGAGAAATCGGGCGCGCTCTCGGCGTGGCGAACGAGATACAGCGTGGTCGGGATCATTGCGGTCGACCGTGGTCGTCAGGCCCGACGCGCGCGCCGGTTCGTGTGGTAGGTCAGCGCGTCGGCGGCTTGGAACGGCGGCTTCATCACCATGTCGGATGTTGCGCGCGAGTGCGCGCTCGAATGTTGCAGAGCGAACATTATGCCGAAGTCGGCGCCTCGCACGCCTGGTGGCCGCACGCTAAGCTCGCCGTTCGCCACACGGAGCCGCAGCATGCATCGACCGCTTGCAGATCGGATTGCGATCGTCACGGGAGCCACGCGCGGCGCCGGCCGCGGCATCGCGTGCATGCTCGGTGAAGCGGGCGCGACGGTGTATTGCACAGGTCGCAGCACGCGCGAGCACCCGACGCTGGGCCGACCAGAGACGATCGAAGAGACCGCCGAACGGGTGACCGCCGCCGGCGGTCGCGGCATCGCCGTACGCACCGACCATAGCGACGAAGGGGCGGTGATCGAGTTGGTCGAGCAGGTGATCGAGGATTGCGGTCGGATCGACATTCTCGTCAACGACATTTGGGGCGGAGACGATCTGACCGAGTGGCATCCGTTCTGGGCGCTCGATTCGACGAAGGGCTTCGAGATGTTCGATGGCGCCGTACGCACGCATGTGTTGACGAGTCGTCACGTCGCGCCGCACATGATCGAACGTAGGCACGGACTCATCGTCGAAGTCACCGACGGCGATCATTCGGGCTATCGCGGCACGCTGTTCTACGATCTCGCGAAAACGAGCGTCATCCGTCTCGCGTTCGCGATGGCGGAGGAGTTGCGGCCGCACCGGGTGACCGCGCTCGCCGTGACGCCGGGTTTCCTGCGCTCGGAAGCGATGCTCGAACGGATGGGTGTCCGCGAAGACAACTGGCGCGACGCGGCGCCGAAGGCGCGCGGCTGGATCGCCTCGGAGACGCCGTACTACGTCGGTCGAGCAGTCGCGGCGCTCGCCGCCGATCCGCACGCGTATCGCAAAGCCGGCAAGGTGTTCGCCAGCTGGACGCTCGCGAAGGAATACGGCTTCACCGATATCGGCGGCGACACGCCGAATTGGGGCGGCTACATCGCGTCCTCGCTCACGGAAATACTCGACCGCGGCGGGCCGACGAACGCGGACGAGCGGTTTTGGCTCGATGCGTGGTACGTACAGCTGAAGGCCGAGGCTAGCTGGCGGCCGTTGATGGAACGGATCGAGGCGTTGCCGCGCCGTTCTGATTGAGGCGGCGTTCGACGCGCGCACGAATGCGCGCGTGACGCGATTCGGTGATCGGATATCGCCAGATGATCGCCGCCGCGATCAGCCAGCAGATGATCGGCAACA
>DASRZO010000134.1:0-13166 GCA_035686405.1 Pseudomonadales bacterium
CATGCGGGCGACGATGCTGCTCGCCGAAGTGCACGCGTTGCGCGGGCTCGGGCGGACCGCACTCGGCTATGCGAACCGGATGCGAGATTACTTCCTAGGGCGGCCGACGCCGGATTGGGAACTCGCGTTCACACATGCGATTTACGCGCACGCCGCGTACGCGGCCGGCGAGCGCGAGTCGCATCGGCGTTCGTACGACGAAGCGGTGCGTGCCGTCGCGGCGATCGCCGATCCGAAGGAGCGCGAGATCGTCGAGCAGACGTTCGTCCACGTACCGCGGCCGAGCTGACGGCAAAGGAAAGGGGCCATTCGGCCCCTTTGCGTGAACGCGGCTATGACCGCTCGGCGAGCCGCTAGCGCAACGAGTCCGCGCTCGGCCGTCCGACGACGCCGGCGACCATGTTGCGCGTCTCTTTCGACGACGCTTGCGTCGGCTTGCCGCGCGCGGCGAAGTTGTACGGCTCGGTGTCGATCTCTTCGAGCTTGATCGCGCCGGACAACACCTTCTGTTTCCAGGCTTGGTGCTGCGGTTCGCGGTCGTGGAACTCCGGCATGACCTCCTGCGCGAAGAGTTCGAGGCTCGAGCAAATGTCTTCGTGCGTGTTCTTGCCGGCTTGATTCAGCAGGATCACTTGGTCGACGTTCGCCGCTTCGAGTTCCGCGAGTCGTTCGCGAATCGTCGCCGGCGAACCGATCAGTTCGCTGCCCGTGCGTCGCTGGCCGGCCGGCGTCTGTTTCCATTCCTGGTAGCGCTCCCAGATGTTCACGCTGCCGGGCTCGAACGGACCTTCCTTGTTGTAGAGCTGCAGCGCGAACTGGAAGAACGTCCAGCCGTCGGCCTTGCGCCACGCTTCTTCATCCGTCTGCGCGCACATGAAGCCGGACACGACCGCGATGTTCGGGTTCGTGTTGTAGTCGCACAGCTTCTCGAGATCGTTGATGTACGTGTTGTAGTAGGCGTGCACCCACGCCCGCGCCGAATTGAGATCGGCGAACTTGAAGCACAGCGCGCCCATGCCGCGATGCGCCGAGTAGCGAATCGTGTCGAGTTGCGAACACGCGACCCACAGCGGCGGATGCGGCTTCTGCAGCGGCTTCGGCACGACCGCGCGCAGCGGGAACTTGAAGTACTCGCCGTCGTATTGCCAACCGTGGTTCCAGAACATCGGCAACACGCACTTCACGCCGTCTTCCCAGACGTCGCGCTTGTCGCGGAAGCGCAGGTTGAATGGGTGCAGCTCGGTGACTGACGCCCCTTCGCCGAGACCGAGTTCGACGCGGCCGTCCGATACGAGGTCGAGCGTCGAGACCTTTTCGGCCACCCGCGCCGGGTGATTCGTCGTGAGCTGCACGATGCCGTGGCCGAGCCGGATGTTCTTCGTGCGTTGACTCGCTGCCGCCAAAAACACTTCCGGAGCCGAGGAGTGCGAGTACTCCTCGAGGAAGTGATGCTCGACTTCCCACGCGTAGTCGAAGCCGAGTTTGTCGGCGAGTTCGACTTGATCGAGCGCGTTCTTGAACAGCTTGTGCTCGCTGTCCTTGTCCCAGTTTCGCGGCAGCTGGTGCTCGTAGAAGATCCCGAATTTCATGCGCTAACCCCCCAGACGGACTCAAAAATGGATCGTGGGCCATCGTCGCATCCGACTTTCGAAACTGCAAACCGCGCTCCAACCGGTCGACATCCGGCCGGCGAACTCACTGATTTCCGAGACGATTTTCCGGTTTGCAGGATTCGTCCGAAAGATCTCTTGATTTTCTCCATTTTCGTGGTTAAATGGCGGCCAATACGTCTCTAGGGTCCAGGTCGACTGGACAAAAGCCCGCCCAGAAGGCGGGCTTTTTCTTTTCTGGCCCGTGCGGCGGCGAACCGGCACTGCGTCGGACGCGCGCGGCGCCGAGGTGAGGCGAGTCAGGTCGGCGGCGGTCGCAAGCGCACGTCGCGTTGCGGGTACGGAATCTCGATGCGCTCGAGCGCGAAGACCCGCACGATCTCCGAGTTCACCCGGTCGATCGCATCGATCCCGAGGTCGATCTCGTCCACCCAGAAATAGATGCGGAAGTTCAAGGCGCTGTCGCCGAACCCCTCGAGGACCACGTTCGGCTTCGGGTCCTTCAAGATCACCGGATCCGTCTCGAGAACGCCGCGCAGCACCGCGTGCACGTGGTCCGGATCGCTGTCGTACGACACGCCGATCGGAATGTCGTAGCGCCGCCGTCGATCGGACATGGTCCAGTTGGTCAGGCGGTTCGAGATCAGCTCGGAGTTCGGGATGATCACCTCGGAGCCGTTGAACGTGCGCAGCTGGCTGGCGCGCAAGCCGATGTGAACGATGCGGCCTTGCAGGTCGCTCAGCTGAATCGTGTCGCCGATCTGGACCGAGCGTTCGAAGATCAAAATGAAGCCGGACACGAAGTTGTTGACGACGTTCTGCAACCCGAAGCCGATGCCGACGCCGAGCGCACTGACGATCAGCGTCAGGTTCGACAGGCCGATGCCGAGAATGCTCGCGCCGAGCAACAAACCGATCAGTACCATCGCGTAGTTGACGATCGTCGAGATCGCCGCCGGCACGCCGCGCGGCAACGCGAAGCGTGGCAGCACGTCGTCGCGCAACAGCGCCTGGGTGATGCGCGACGCTTGTACCGCCAACCACACGGCGATGACGAAGGCGATCAATCGCCCGAACGAAATCGTGACCTGACCGATCGTCCATTGCGCGCCGAACACGTCGCCGATCAGGTCGAACGTCGGCTTCTGGATCCGCAGGATCTGCAACATCACGAACGCCCAGAACGCGATGCCGGTGACGACCGCGGTGCGGTGCGTGCGCGACAAGATCAGTTGCTCGTGGATCAACACGGAACGCACGCCGCGCGCCTTCATCGACGCGAGCACCAGGCGAGCGACGTCGGTGAGCACCAATGCCGCGGCGTGCAACCCGGCCGCGAGAGCGATGCCGCGGACCGTCGCGCTCTGCAGCAGCAGCGCGAGATCGACGTTGCCGAGGACGTTGAACACGAAGCTCAGCGCCGACAGCGTGATGCCGGCGAGCATCAGCTGCCGCACCGCGCGCGTCATGACCGCGCTCAACTTCAGGCGCTTGTCGAGCTCGATGCGTAAGTACCACCCGAGCATCGCAACCGCGGCGAGGCTCAGCCCCAACAGCAGCACGCGCTGCAGCACGATATCGCGGGCGAACGCGATCGTGACTCGATCGAAAATGAAGAGGGCGGCCAACGCATACAGTGTCGGTCGCAGCGGCCGCTCCGCGTACAACTCGAGAATCCGCACCATCGGCACGATCATCAAGAGCCCGATCAACTGCAGCACCGCCGACGGCGCGTCGGGGTAGAGCAACGGCGCGATCAATACGATCAGCATCAAGCTCGCAGCGATCGGTCGGCTCGCCGCGCGCGACGGCGCGAGGCCGAGGTCCTCGGCCGCGAAACGGCGCCGCAAGTACGTCACCATCGCGAAGCCGATCGCGAAGATCACCGCGTGTAGCACCACGCGCGTGCTGTTGTCTTTCGCGAATTGCAGCGCAACGGGCAACGCCTGGCCGATGAAGCGCGTCGAGCCGCCGGTCGAGCCGGCGATGTCGCTGAACGACACCTCCCAAATCGGCGGCTGCTGCAGCCGTACCAACGCGCGCATTCGCAGCGCCGCGACCTCGTTGATGTCGCGCTGCGCCGACGCCGACCGGCCTTCGAGCACCAAGATGCGGTTTTGCAGCGACACCGCGTGATCGAGTCGCTGCTGCGCGATCGCGAGCAGCGTCGTACCGTCGAACGTGATCGCGTTCAGGCGATCGCGCAGTGCGACCGGCAGCACTTGCGTGTCATCGGCGCGGATCGCGTTGGCACGCTTGAGCGTCGTCGTGAGGTCGCGACTCAGGTTCTCGAGTTCCGTCGCGCGGCGCGTCAGCGTATCGCCGACGTCCTTCAACGCGCTGGTGATCGAGTCGAGCTCGCCTTGCGCGTCGCGTACGGCCGCTTCGGTCATCGCATTGGCGGCGCCCGGATGGGCGACGACGTCGCCGAGGTTCGAGTCGAATCGGGTTTCGAGCGTCTCGAGTTGTTTCTGCGCGCGTTCGACGTCGGACGGGCCGGAGAGGCGTTCGCGCAGCTCGATCATTCGCAGCGTCGCCGCCTTCGACCATTCGCCGACGTCGTCGGTCGGCGCGGGAGGCGGCGGGGTGGCGTCCTGCGCGTGGGCGCAGAATGCGAATCCTGCGAGCAGCGCCGCGATCGCCGCGGTGCGCGGCAGCATCAGTGACCTCAACGATGCTGCGCCAGGAAGTTGCGGACGATCGCGTTGAACTGCGCCGGCTTCTCGAAGTACGTCGAATGACCGGCACCCTCGACCAGCGTGACCGTTGCGCCGATCGACGCCGCCGTGGCGCCGAGCAGGGCCGGTGGAAACGTGACGTCGAGGTCGCTCGCGATCAGGTGCACGGGCACGGGAAACGGCTGCAGTCGCTCCGTCGGGACGAACGCGTCGCGCGACATCAGCGCGGCGATCGGCATCGGCGTCGTGTTGAACGCGGTGATCGCGGTGTACAGATACGCGCCGGCAGGATGCGCGGCCTTGAACGGCGCTCCGAGCGTCATCGCGGTGAGGTCGCCCGACGGCGGCCGCGCGGTCAGCGTGCGCATCTGATCGCGCAGCGCGTCGCTGTAGATCGCGCCCGGCGTGTTGCCGAGCACCAGCGCACGTACGCGCTCCGGATGGTTTACCGCGAGTCGCACGCCGGTCCAACCGCCCATCGATTGACAGACCACCGCGGCTTTGTCGATCCGTTCGGCGTCGAGGATCGCCAGCGCGTCTAGATCGAACAGCGCGGGGGAGAAATGTTCCGGCGCGCAGCGCGAGCGCCCGAAGCCGCGATGGTCGAACGTGATCACGCGATGGTCGCGTGCGAACTCCGGCACCTGTTGCCACCAACTCGCAGCGTTGCCGCCGGCGCCGTGCGCAAACAGGATCGCCGGGCCGCTCCCGGTCGCTTCGTAGTAGATCTCGGCGTTCGTCGTCTTCAGCGTCGGCATGGTGAGTCCTCGGCAAGCGTCGCATTGTGCCACGGCGACTGCGCTACCGAGCTATCGATGGAGGCGCGCGGCATCTCGCGAAGAGACGCCGTGCGCGGCGAGACCGCGCGTCAGCGCTCTTGGAACTTCGGCTTGCGCTTCTCCACGTGCGACGCGACGCCTTCGCGATGGTCTTCGGTGCGCCACAGTTCGTCCGACAGCATGCGGCCGTATTCTTCGAGTTCGTCCCAGTGCAGCGCGAGACCCTTTTGTACCGTCCGCTTGATCGCGCGCTGCGCGAGCGGCGCACCCCACGACAGCTTCTCGACCAGTTCGCCGACCGCGTGTTCGAGCGAGTCGTGCGGCACGACTCGCGACACGATGCCGAGCCGCAGCGCCTCGTCCGCGCCGAGCAATTCGCCGGACAGCAGCAGCTCCATTGCGCGCGACAGACCGATGATCCGCGGCAGCAAGTACGTGCCGCCGATGCTGCCGACGACGCCGCGGCGCACGAAGTACGAACCGAGCTTCGCTTTGTCGGACGCGATGCGCATGTCGCACAAGAGCGCCAAGTCCATGCCCATGCCGACGGCCGGGCCGTTGATCGCGGCGATCGTCGGCTTGGTGCAGTTCAAGATGGAACCCACGATCGGCGTGGCGGCGCCGGTTTTCGAACGATAGCGCGCGAGCGTGCCGTCGCTGCGTCGGCTCGGGTGGTTTTTCTCCGACAAGAAGATCTCGTTGAAATCGTCACCGGCGCAGAAGCCGCGGCCGGCGCCGGTCAACACGATGAAGCGCGTCGCGCGGTCCGCGTCGGCGTGTTCGAATGCGGTCGCAAGCTCGGCATACGTCTTCGGTCGGACCGCGTTCATCGCTTCCGGACGGGCGATCGTGATCCAACTCGTTTCGCCGCGCGTATCGAGTTTGACGTCTTCGTATGCCATGGTCGTTCCCCTCGGTTGGACTGTTGGTTCGCAGCGTGTGATGTAAGCGGGTTCAGTTCGGACGCGTGCCGGTCACCAGGAATTGCGGCAAGCAAGCGGTGTACGTGCCGTCGGCGACGGCGCGCTCGGCCGCGGCGAGCAGGCTGTCGACCTCGCCGTCGGGCAGCGAACGAAAGGTGCGGATGTAGCTGCGCATGTTGCGCAGGACCGATAGCAGCGCGCCGGTGCGGTCGACGGTCGGCAGCAGGCGCACGTCGATGTCGACGAGCCCGGCGGCGTGGAACGCGGCGGGCAGCTTGCGTCCGATGTACGGCTCGCGAAACGCCGGCGCAGCAGCGCTGAAGAAGCGATCGACGGTGGCTTTGCCCCACGGTTCGACGATCACGAAGCCCCAATCGCTGTCGATCGCGTGCAATCTGCCGCCCGGCGCGAGCACGCGAACCGCTTCGGCCAGCGTCGCGGTGAGATCGGGCACGTATTCGAGCACGTTCTTCGCGATCACGCGGTCGTGCGACGCGTCCGCAAACGGCAACGTCGGGCCGTCGACGTGATGGAACGTCACGTGTGTCGCGGCCCGATCAGCGGCGCGGGCGCGCGCATCGGCGACGAACCGGGCGTTGATGTCGACGCCGTGCACCGCGCCCGACGAGCCGACCATGTCGCCGATCGCGAGGCTCAAGAAGCCGGGGCCGCTGCCGAGATCGAGCACGCGATGGCCTTTCGCGATGGCGGCCGGCTCGAGCAGGCGCGCTTGCTCGGGGCGCCACACGAACATCTGCTCGTAGCGCGCGAGGCGATCGGGTTCGATTGCCTTCCAGTGATCGGTGTAGAACGTGTCGGAGTCGGCCATCGGTAGCGTCAGCGCAGCGCTTCGAGCACCTTGGCGGGATGTTCGTCGGCCTTCGGCACGCGCTTCCAGTGCTTGCGCACCTTGCCGTCGGGACCGATCAGCACCGTCGAACGGATGACGCCGACGGTCTTTTTGCCGTACATCATCTTTTCGCCGTACGCATCGTAGGCGGTCATCACTTTGCGGTCGGGGTCGGATAGCAGCGTGAACGGCAGTTTGTATTTCGTCGCGAACTTCTGGTGCGACGCTTCGCTGTCGGCCGAAATGCCGAGCACGACCGTGCCGGTCTTCTGGATGTCCTTCCACAGATCACGAAACCCGCAGGCTTCCTTCGTACAACCGGGCGTGTCGTCCTTCGGATAGAAGTAGACGACGACGTTCTTCCCCTTGAAGTCGGCGAGCTTCACGGTATTGCCGTCGGCGTCTTTCAACGTGAATGCCGGTGCCGCTTTGCCTTCCTCGATCGCCATTGCCTTGCCCCCTTGTTACTTCGTTGGATCGTCCGCTCGTCCGAGACGCCGCGTCGGAATTTCGGTATCGACTATCGGTAGCCTTCGATGACCGGCCGGCGCGGCAATTGCCACCAGAGCGCGTCGCAGCCCTTGGTCAGCTCGTCGTCCCATTTCACTTCGAGCGCCGCGAGATTCGCGTCGAGTTGGTCGGCGCGGCTCGCACCGATGATCGCGGACGTGATACCGGCCTGGCGCAGCACCCAGCCGACGGCGACTGCGACCATCGATTGATTGCGATCGGCGAGTAGCCGCCCGAGGGCTTCGACCGCGTCGAAGTACGCGTCCTGCCAATAGCGCTCTTGATACCGTTCGGCCGCGGTGCCGAGCGTGAAGCGCGTGTCCGGCTGCAGCCCCGCGTTGCGATTGTATTTGCCGGACAGAAAGCCGCCGGCGAGCGGGTTGTACACCAGCACGCCGAGGCCCTCCGCGCGCACCAGCGGCAGCAGCTCGGTCTCGATCTCGCGAAATAGCATGTTGTAGCGCGGCTGCAGCGATGCATAGCGCCGCACCCCGAGCCGATCGGCCGCAGCGAGCGATTGACCGAGCCGCCACGCCGGATAGTTCGAGCAACCGTAGTAGCGCACTTTGCCGGCGCTCACCAGGTCGTCGAAGGCGCGCAGCGATTCGTCGATCGGTACGCGCGGATCGAACGCGTGCGCTTGATAGAGGTCGACGTAGTCGGTCTGCAGTCGGCGCAAGCTCGCGTCGATCGCTTCGACGATGTGTTGGCGCGACAGACCCGACGCGTTCGGGCCGCGCCGCATCGGCGCGAAGCACTTCGTCGCGAGGATGATCTTGTCGCGGTTGCCGCGCGCCTTCATCCAGCGGCCGATGATCAGCTCCGTGGCGCCGACGGTGTCGAGTGAGCCGCCGAGCGGATACGCGTCCGCGGTATCGAGGAACGTCAACCCGCGCTCGTACGCCGCGTCGAGTATTCCGACGCTCTTCGGCTCGTCGACCTGAAATCCGAACGTCATCGTGCCGAGGCACAGCGCCGGTACTTCGAGGCCGTTGCGGCCCAAACGTCGCATCTCCACGATCGCAAACTCCTCGCACAGCGCGGGAAGCGAGCTTGTGACGATCCATGGGGCGAAATCAACCGTGTGTCGCGCCGTCGCGTCGGGCGAGACGCGCCATCGCACGCGCCGGATGCTCGACCGACAGCGCTTGCCGCTGAGTGCGCTCGCGTCGAGCCCGCCTGCGTTGGACAGAGACAGCCCAGGCTTGACGCGACGCGTCCGTCCGCTGAATAGTCGCTCGGACATCGACGGCACGAACATCGACATCGGGAACATCGACGAGGGGCAGCGCAATGGAATTTCCGGTCATCTCCGCGGACTCGCACATCACCGAACATCCGAACACCTACAGCGGCTACATCGACCGCGCGTTCCGCGATCGCGCGCCGCACATCGTCGAGACGAAAGATCACGGCGACGTGTTCGTGATCGACGGCATGGATCGGCCGATCGCGCTCGGTCTCGTCGCGGCCGCCGGCAAACCGCCCGAGGCGCTCACCGAGGCCGGCGTGAAGTTCGAGGATTTGCATCGCGGCGGCTGGGATCCGAACGCGCGGCTCGCCGATCAGGACCGCGACGGCGTTTCCGCGGAGATCATCTATCCGACCGTCGGCATGATGCTGTGCAACCACCCGGACTTCGATTACAAAAAGGCCTGCTTCGACGCCTACAACCGCTGGATCGCCGAGTACTGCGGCGCGCATCCGGACCGGTTGCTCGGTTGCGGCCAGACCGCGATGCGCACGCCGGCCGAAGGTGTCGCAGACATCGAGGCGATCAAGAAGCTCGGGCTGCGCGGTGTGATGATGCCCGGCGACCCGGCGCAAGAAGATTACGACAGCCCGATTTACGACGAGGTGTGGGAAACGGCGGTCGGTCTCGACTTGCCGTTGTCGTTCCACATCCTGACGACGCGCGGTACGAGCAAGCACCGCGGCCCCCGACTCAACAGCTTCATGTCGATCATTCGCGGCAACCAAGACATCTTGGGCACGATGATCTTCGGCGGCGTGTTCGAACGCCATCCGAAACTGAAGATCGTGTGCGTCGAGGCGGACGCCGGTTGGGTACCGCACTACATGTATCGGATGGACCACGCCTACAACCGCCACCGCAACTGGCTCGGTAAAGGCGTGAATCTCTCGAAAGCTCCGTCGGAATATTTCCGCGAGCACATCTATACGACGTTCCAGGACGACTGGGTCGCGTTCCGCAGCGCCGATCAGATGAATTGGCGGCGGTTGATGTGGGCGAACGATTTTCCGCATAGCGACTCGACGTGGCCGTGGTCGCAAGAGATGCTGGCGGAGCAATCGAAGCATCTAACGGCCGAGCAGCGTCGCGCGATCCTGTGCGACAACGTCGCGGACCTCTACAGCATCGATCTATCGGTATTGAAAGCGGCCGCATGAGCCGCATCGGTGCCGATGTCGTCGCCGACGCGCTGCGCGCGCTCGGCGTTCGCCATGCGTTCGCGATCGTCAGCATTCACAACATGCCGATGCTCGACGCGATCAATCGGCTCGGCTACACGAAACTGATCGACGTTCGGCACGAGCAGGCCGGCACGCACGCGGCCGACGGCTACGCGCGCGCGACCGGTGAACTCGGCGTGATGATCGCGAGCACCGGTCCCGGCACCACGAACACCGTGACCGGGCTCTACGAAGCCGCGTATGCCTCGAGCCGGGTGCTCGTCATCACCGGTCAGGCGGAGACGCGCTACTACGGGCGCGGCTTGGGCTACGTGCACGAGGCCGACAAGCAGGTGGCGATGCTGCGCAGCGTGACCTCCATCGTCGAGAGTCCGCGCGAAGCACGCGACATCGCACCGTCGTTGGCGCTGGTCGTCGCCGAGATGTCGCGCGGCCGCGGCGCGCCCGGCGCGCTCGAGATTCCGATCGACCTGCAGTACGCCGACGTCGGCGACGCGGCCTTCGTCGCGCCGTTGCGCAAAGCGATTGCACCCGAACCGACCGCGGTCGCAGCGGCGGTCGACGCGCTGCGCAACGCACGGCGGCGGGTCATCATCGCCGGCGGCGGGGTGATCGCGTCCGGCGCGGGCGCCGCGCTCGAAGCGCTGGCGCGGCGCCTCGGCGCGCCGGTCGTGACGACGGTGAACGGTCGCGGCGCGATTTCCGAACGCGAGCCCTATGTGATCGGCAACCTCTACCAGAGTCGTGCGATGGCGGCGGGACTCGAGTCCGCGGACGTGACGCTCGCGGTCGGCACGCGTTTCCAAGTCGGCGTCGACGCGGCGAGTCATCGATTGAAGCCGCCGGGGCGATTGGTGCACGTCGACGTCGATCCCGGCGTCATCGGCCGCGCGCATGCGGCGAGCGTGGCGGTGGTCGGTGATGCACGCGAAGCGCTCGAAGCGCTCGAGGCGGCGCTCGGCGATGCTTCGCCGAACGACGCGCAATTCAACGCCGCGGTGCTCGAGACGCGCGACGGCATTCGCAGTTCGCTGCGCGCGCGGATCGGCAAGGACTATGCGGCGATCATGGACTGCATGCGCGCCGGTCTGCCCGACGACGGCGTCGTGGTGCGCGATACGACCGTCCCGGCATACAACTTCGGCAATCAGTTGCTGCCGATACTCCGGCCGCGCACGTCGATGACGCCGACGTCGGGTGCGATTGGCCCGGGGCTCCCGATGGCGATCGGCGCCGCGATCGGCAGCGGCAAGCGCACGCTCGTCATCCACGGCGACGGCGGCTTCATGTTCCACGCGACGGAACTCGCGACCGCGGCACAGTACCGCGTGCCGGTGGTCGTGTGCGTCTTCAACGATCGCGGCTACGGCGTGTTGCGCGGCCTGCAGGCCAACCGCTTCGAGGGGCGCATCAACGAGACCGACCTCGGTGCGGTCGATTTCGTGGCGCTCGGCAAGAGCATGGGCGTGCCGGGCAAGGTCGCGCGATCGGCGGCAGACTTCGACGCGGCATACCGCGAAGCGCTCGCGACCGACGGACCGTATCTCATCGAGCTCGACATGCTGTCGCTCGAGCCGATGAAGGGCAGCATCGCACCGCGCCGGTGACGCTCTGACGCGGCCGTTGCAGCGGCACCGCTATGCAGGCCACTTCAGCCGCCGAGCGCGTTCTGCAATACCGGCGCGAGCTGCGGCTGCACGCCGAACAGCGACGCCATCATGCCGATCAACCACGTGACCGTGGCGAGCAGCGGACGCTGCAGCTGCGGCGCGAAGAACAGCAGCGCGACGATGATCAGCAGTCCGTATTGCTCCAGGCGGCGATACAACACGAGCGCGCCGGGCGGCAGGAAATACTGCACCACGCGCGATCCGTCGAGCGGCGGAATCGGAATCAAGTTGAACACCGCGAGCAGCGCATTGATGAAGATGCCGATCGCCGCGACGCGCTGCAGCGCCGCGGCTGCTTCGCCTTGCATGGCATCGACCGCGACGAAGAGCGCGGTCAGGCCGAGCGCGATTGCGATGTTCGCGAGCGGCCCGGCCGCCCCGACCAACGCGGCATCGCGCCGCGGGTGACGCATGCGCGACGGATTCACCGGCACCGGCTTCGCGCCGCCGAAGATGAACGGCGCCCCGATGATGATCAAGAACAACGGCAACAGCACGGTGAAGAACGGGTCGATGTGCGGAATGGGATTCAGCGTCAGTCGACCGTGTTCGCGCGCGGTCGGATCGCCGCAGCGATCGGCGGCGAAGCCGTGCGCCGCTTCGTGGCTCGTGATCGAAAAGATCGCGACGACGATCACGCCGATGACGACTGGGATGTTCATCGTCTCGATCCGTCAGGCCCGTTCGGCCGCGGCCGCGTGCGATCCCGGCGGCGGCGTCATCGGAATGTCCGCCGGCAGCTGCGCGACGGTCTCTTCGCTGATGCCGACCTCGTCGATCAGGAAACGCGTACGCGCGTCGCCGGTGAACGGCGTGCGCGTGATCGCGCCGTCGGCGGCGACGTCGATGCGATGGTCGAACGCCACGCCGAGTCGGCCGTCGCCGCGGACGAGGTTCAGCGTCAGGCCGAAATTGAACGGACTCCACGCGCGCGTCGCCTCGTGGAAATCGCTGAATTGCGCGGGGCTGACGCCGTAGAGGTCGTAGCGGCAATCGAGCAGGTCCGGCCGCATCAACGGGTTCCAGCGGATCGCGAAGTGGCCGTCGACGTCGAACGCCTCCACCCCCCACGCGCGTTGCGCGACGCGCGCGCCGGCGCGCAGCGGCAACGGGTCGACGAACAGCATCGACGCGTCGGTGACGTAGCGTTCGCCGTCGAGATGCACGACGACGGATCCGTGATTCGGCGGAATGCCCGGCGCGACCATCATCGTCGCGGCGGCGCGGCGCGCGTCGTAGCCGAGCGATACCAGTAGATCGCACAGCGCACCGTTGCCCGCCCAACACGTAGCGCCGGTGCCGTGCCGGAGCCACGCCTCGAAGAACTCGTTGGGCGTGTCGCCGGGCAGCGGGCGCGGATCGCCGGCGCGGACGTGGATCAGCTTGCGGATGTTGTCGAACGGTACGTTGCGGGACCAGCGTGCGTACAGGTCGCTCAGCGCCGGCAACGACACGTCCGGGCGCGCGCGTAAGCCGAGCCGCTCCAAAATGCGTTCGACGAGTTCGTCTCGAAGCGGCGGCGTCGCCATCGCGATGTTCCGTAGGCCGAAAGGTGCGAAAGGATATCTCACGCCGGTCGGTTTACCACCGCGGCGCGGCCGAGGATCAACGTTGCGCGATCTCGACCGTCGGCAACGCGCGCATGCGGTCGCGCAGGGCCTCGGCAGTGGCCGATTGCTTCAGCCACGCGTCGTAGGCATCGACGACGGC
>DASRZO010000135.1:0-2872 GCA_035686405.1 Pseudomonadales bacterium
ATGTCCATCGTTCGAAGATCCTCGATGCGGCGCCGGACTGTATCACCGCGGCGCGCGGCGCGAAGAGCCGAACGGCTATCGCCCGGTGTGGGGTGCGATCAACCTTTCCAGTCGACGTGGACGACGTTGAGGCTCATCGCCTGCCATTGCTTTTCGCGGTCGGGCAACGTCTGCTCGAACGTCTTCGCAACGCGCGCGCAACTGCCGCTCGCGCTGCGATCGACGTGATACGTCGCCTGCAGATAGCTGAGCCACGCGCGCGTCAGGTTCTGCGACGTCGACGCGCTCGGAAACACGCGGCTCACGTACTTCGTGCGGTGATCGCCGTCGGCCGCCAGCGTCTGACAGAAGTAGTCGATGTTCGACGTCACCGAGGGCACCGTGGTCGCCACGGTCTGCGTCGTCGACGGCGCACGACTCGCATCGGTGGCGACGACCGGAATCGTCGGCTGCGCCGGCGGTGACGACGGCGCGGCCGGTTGCGACGGTGCGACCGGTTGCGACGGTTGCGCCGGCGCGAGCGATGCGGCTTGCGCAGGAACCGACACGGGCGCCGACGCATCGATCGGCCGGTCGCCGGCCGTCGCGGCGAATGAACATGCGAACGCAAAGCACACCCACGTCGCGCGCATCTGCATCCGTTGTCTCCCTCCGCTGTTCACGACGCGAACCGTACGCCGTCCTCGCGATCTAGGAAAGATCCGCGCCGCGCGACACACTATCGCGCCACGAGGGCGCCGCCTGGGCGGTCACCGCACGGACACGACGGTCGCCACCGCCACGAGATACTGGCGACGAACGACGAATCGAATACGCAGACCTAGAACTCGACAGGAGAGAGACGATGGACTTCACGCTACCGAAGGAATTGCAGGACTACCTCGACGAGCTCGATCTCTTCATCGAGAAGGAGATCATGCCGCTGCAGAACCGCGACGATAACATCCGCTTCTTCGACCACCGCCGCGAGCACGCGCGCACGGATTGGGACAACAACGGCCTGCCGCGCCCTGAATGGGAAGCATTGCTCGCCGAAGCGCGCCAACTCGCCGACAAAGCCGGTCACCTGCGTTTCGCCTGGCCGAAGAAGTACGGCGGCAAGGGCGGTTCGAACTTGTGGATGGCGGTGATTCGCGAACACCTCGCCGCGAAGGGGCTCGGGCTCTTCAACGATCTGCAGACCGAACACTCGATCGTCGGCAACAACCCGTTCATCGTGATGTTCGAAGAGTTCGCGACGCCCGATCAGTACAAACGCTACAGCGACGATCTGCTGAACGGCCGCTTGCGCACCGGCTTCGGCTTGACCGAACCGAACCACGGCTCCGACGCGACGTTCATGGAGACGAAGGCGGTGCCGCAGACGAAAAACGGCAAACCCGGTTGGCTCATCAACGGCGAAAAGATGTGGACCACCGGCATGCACCACGCGAACTACGTCATGACGTTCGCGCGCACGTCCGGTAAGGACGGCGATGCGCGCGGCATCACCTGCTTCATCGTTCCGGCGAACTCGCCCGGCGTGAAGGTCGAAGAATATCTGTGGACCTTCAACATGCCGACCGACCATCCGCGCGTGTCGCTGACGAACGTGTGGATTCCGGAAGACAGCTACTGGGGCGAGATCGGCGGCGGCCTCGCGATCGGCCAGAGCTTCGTGCACCAGAACCGCATCCGGCAGGCGGCGTCGTCGCTCGGTGCCGCGGTGTACTGCATCAACGAGAGCGTCGCCTACGCGCGGCAACGCAAGCCGTTCGGCAAGCCGCTGTCGAACAACCAAGCCATTCAGTGGCCGTTGATCGAGCTGCACACGCAAGCCCAGATGTTGCGGTTGCTGATTCGCGAGACCGCGATCGCGATCGACTCGATGCCGCACAAGGAAGTGGAACGGACGATCTCGGACCGCGTGTCGATGTGCAACTACATCGGCAATCGGCTCTGCTGCGACGCCGCCGACCAGGCGATGCAGACGCACGGCGGCATGGGCTATTCGCGCCACAAGCCGTTCGAGCACATCTATCGTCACCACCGCCGCTATCGGATCACCGAAGGTTCGGAAGAGATTCAAATGCGCAAAGTCGGCGCCTATCTCTTCGGCTACGCCGGCCCGCGCAAGAACGAGTTCACGCAGCTGTACGGGCCGGCGAAGCTGTCGTAATCCGCGGCACGATTCGACACAGCTGAGCCGAAGGCGGCTCGGCCAACACAATAACTGAGGCGCGGCGGGGTACGCTGCGCCCGGTGCGTGCGGCAGCCGCGACGTTCGGGGAGCACACGCGAAAGTCCCGGCGCTGCTGACGCACCACTTCCGCATCGACGAGCGCGCAGCGCGATCGCCCGGCGCGCGCCTTGGCGCGGCTCATTCGATTCCGGCTGCCGCCCTGACCTGATCGATGAAGGCGCGCTCCTTGGCGCTGACGCGTACGCCGCCGATCCCGAGAAAACCCCCTTCCTTCGCGGCGTTCGCAGCGTCGGCGGCGACGCGCAGCAGTAGCTGCCGATAGGCGTCGAGTTCGTTCGGCGCGGCTTTCCGCTGCAGCAGCTCGATCGATGCGCGAATGCGTTGGAGCGCAACGTCCTTGAAGTTCTGCATGCGAACTTCCTCCGGACCGGCGCCGAGAAGCGCGTCGATATCCGGCAACTTCGGCACGCTCGTGTCGGCCGCGAGCGCGGAGAACAACGCAACGTCGCGCTTCGCGTTCAGCGACTCGGTCGCCGCGCGCGCGCCGGCGAGCGCTTCGTGGATCGACGCGAACAGCCCCGACGGATCGGCCGCCGCGACGCCGACGGACACGAACGACGGCGCCACGCGCAGCAACGTCCATTCGGCATCGGTGAAAGTCGTTCGATCGCTCATCGCCCTGCCTCGCCC
>DASRZO010000136.1:0-3210 GCA_035686405.1 Pseudomonadales bacterium
TTGGCTGACCTTCGGCGGCGGGAACACCATCGCCGGCGCGATCAACACGTCGACCGTGTGCAGCAGCGCCTCGAGATCGGCGCGGAAGCGTTCGCGTTTGCGCTCGAGCGTCGCGTACGCGGTCGCGGGCGCAGCGAGCCCGGCGTCGATCAAGCGCGCGAGCGGCGCGCCGTAGTCGGACCGGCGCGCGGGATAGAACTGCGCGTGCGCGAGCGCGGTCTCGACGCCGCACGTGATGCCCCAGCCTTGTACCAGCGCGCCGTACGCCGGCAGCTTCACGTCGACGATCTCCGCGCCGAGATCGCGCAGCGTCGCGAGCGCTTCCTTCAGCCCCGCGACGACGTCGGCGGCGACGCCGTTCTCCGCATACGCGCGATCGATGCCGATGCGCATGCCGCGGATCGCTTCGCCGATGGCGAGGCCGTAGTTCGGCACCGCGCTGCCGATCGACGTCGCATCGTGGGCGTCGTATCCCGCCATCACGCCGAGCATCCGCGCGCAATCTTCGGTGCTGCGCGCCATCGGCCCGATGTGATCCAACGAATCGGCTAAGGGGAAAGCACCGTGGCGGCTGACGCGACCGTACGTCGGCTTCAGACCGACGCAGCCGTTCGCGGCCGACGGGAAACGAATGCTGCCGCCCGTGTCGGTGCCGATCGCGCCGTACGCGAGCCCCGCCGCGACGGCGACGCCGGAGCCCGACGACGACACGCCCGGCCACACCGCTTCGTTCCACACGTTGCGCGGCGGATCGACCTCGGGGTGGTGATCGGAGAACGCGCCCTCGGTCAGCTTCACCTTCCCGACGACGACGGCGCCGGCGGCCTTCAGGCGCGTGACCACGGTCGCGTCTTCCTTCGGCACCCACTTCGCGAGCACCTTCGTGCCGCACGTCGTGACGACGCCCTTCGTCCACAACAGATCCTTCAGCGCGATCGGCACGCCGTGCAGCGGACCGAGCGGCTCGCCCTTCGCGCGCGCCGCGTCGAGCCGTTCCGCGCTCGCCATCGCATCGGCGTCGGTGACGGTCACGTACGCGCGATAGCGGCCTTCCGTCGCGCGAATGCGCTTCAGCGTGTGTTCGGTCACCGCCTTCGACGTCAGTTCGCCGCTCTTGATGCGGCGGCACACCTCCGACAGCGTCAGCCAATGCAGATCGGTCATGCCACGCGCTCCCGCTCCGCCGTTACATCGAAGATCTTGCCCGGGTTCAGTATCCGTTTCGGGTCCAACGCTTTCTTCAAGGCGCGCATCAGTTCCACTTCGACGTGCGAGCGCGACAATTCGAGATACGGCTTCTTCTCGAGGCCGACGCCGTGCTCGGCCGACACCGAGCCTTCGATGTCGGCGAGCGGTTCGTACACGGCGCGCTCGACCAATTCGCGCGCTTCGGGCCCGCGCTTGCCGACCGACACGACGAAGTGCAGGTTGCCGTCGCCCATGTGACCGAACGTGAAGTTGTTGACGGTGTCGAAGTGTTTGCCCAAGCGCTTGTTCACCTCGGTGACGTAGTCCTCCATCTTCGAGATGCGCATGCTGACGTCGAACACGAACGTCGGTCCCAGCCGCATCGTCTGCTCGACGTCGTCGCGCATCGCCCAGATCGCGCGGCGCTGCGCTTCCGACTGCGCGACCACCGCGTCGGCGACCAAGCCTTCTTCGTAGGCCTGCGCGAGCGCGGTCTCGATCCGCGCGTGATCCACCTGCGGGTCGCCGCCCATCGCCTCGACCAGCACGTAGTACGGATACGTCTGCGGCAGCGGCGGCTGACTCTTCGCCGGCGCCGTCGTGACGAGCGTGTAGAAGTTGTTCCACATCACTTCGAACGCGGACAGCGTGCCGCCGAGCGCCGCGTCCATCGTCTTCAGGAACTTCGTCAGCTTCGGGAATTCGTCGATCGCGACGAACATCGTCTCCTGACTGCGCGGCTTCTCGCGCAGCCGCAGCACCGCGCGCGTGACGATGCCGAGGCTGCCTTCGGAACCGATGAAGAGCTGCTTCAAGTCGTAGCCCGCGTTGTTCTTGATCATGCGGTTCATGCTCGACACCACCGTGCCGTCGGCGAGCACCGCTTCGAGGCCGAGCACCATGTCGCGCGTCATGCCGTAGCGGATGACGCGGTTGCCGCCGGCGTTGGTCGAGATGTTGCCGCCGATCGTCGCGGTGCCACGGCCGCCCAAGTCGAGCGGGAACAACAGCCCCGCCGTGTCCGCTTGTTCCTGCACCGTCTGCAGCACGACGCCCGCTTGCACCGTCATCGTCCGGTCGATCGTGTTGATCTCTTCGATCCGATTCATCCGTTCGAGCGAGATCACGACGTCGTCCGGCGCCGTCAGCGCGCTGCCGACGAGGCCCGTCAGTCCGCCGTGCGCGATCACCGTCTGGCCGTGCGCGTGGCAGATCGACAATGCCTTGGCGACGCCGGCCGTATCGCGCGGCCGCACCAGCGCTTTCGCGCGAATACCTTCGGCGCGCCAGATGCCGGACGCGCGCGCGTGCACGTCGGCGCCGGTCAACAGCGCATCACCCGCGAACGCGCCGCGCAACGCCTCGATCACATCGCCCATGATTCTCGTCCCCATGCCGTCGTGACGGGTGAGGATAACGCGGCGAGACCGTTGTGTCCGCGCGCGGCTTTCGCTGGAATGCGCCACACCGTTCAGCACCGCGAGCGCCCGTGTATTCGCAAGACCGTTTCGACGCCGCCTACTACCGCCGCTTCTATCGCAACCCGCGCACGCGCGCGACGACGCCGCGCTCCGTGCGGCGGCAAGCCGCATTCATCGCCGCGTATCTGCGTCACCTCGAGGTACCGGTGCAGCGCGTGCTCGACATCGGTTGCGGGCTCGGCTGGATGCTCGCCGCGCTCGGCGAAGAGTTTCCGAAGGCGCGCACGACCGGCGTCGAATACAGCGAATACGTCTGCGCCGAGCACGGCTGGACGCAAGGCTCGGTCACCGACTTCCGCGCCCGCACGCCGTTCGACTTGGTCGTCTGCAACGACGTGCTGCCGTCGCTCGACGACGCCGCGTGCAGGAAAGCGATCGCGAACCTCGCACGGCTCTGCCGCGGCGCGCTGTATCTCGGCGTCCTGACGAAGGAAGACCGGGCGCGCTGCGACCGCACGCGCACCGACCTCGACGTGCACGTGCGCAGCGTTGCGTGGTATCGCGCCGAGCTCGCGAAGCGCTTCGTCGCGGTCGGCGGCGG
>DASRZO010000137.1:0-5067 GCA_035686405.1 Pseudomonadales bacterium
CTCTTCAGGTACACGAGCGCGTCGGTGCTCGGCTCGATCCGTAGCGGGTATCGATCGGCCAGGTACGTTTCGCCGTCGAGCAACGCGTCGAACGGCAAGTAATGCAACACGTCGTGCGGCGCGATCGTCAGGCGTGTGCCGCGAAGTGCGCCTGTCAGCGGACGCAGCAAACGGTCGTACAGCGCGCGTGCGCGTACGTCGGCGTCGGGCGCGCGCTGCTGAATCGCGCTGCGAAAGGCGCGCACGTCGGCGTCGAGCCCGCTGCCCGGTAAGCGAAAGCCGGACACGTCGGCGCCGTTCAGCACCAGCGCATACAGGTCGTCGCCGGCGCGGTAGTAGTCGACCAACGTTTCGTCCGGATCGAGGCGCGCGACGATCTGGTCGAGCGTGATCGGTTGCACCGCCACCAACGACGCTGCTTCCGGCGCCGTTGTTGCGAGCTCGGTGCGCGCGTCGGCGACGAGTTTGATGCTGCGCAGCGCCGTGTCGTCGACGGCGAAGCCGGTATCCGGTGCTGTCGCGCTGGCGAGCAACTGTCGTACCGAGGCGTTACTCGATTCCGGCGCGCCGAGATCGCGGCGTTGCGCGAGCAGATCGACCAACGACCGTGCTTTGGCGCGCTCGACGTAGAGGAACGCATCGTGCCAATTGCCGTCGTCCGCGAGCGCTTTCACCAAGGCCGCGTACACCGCTTGCTTGTCGCCCGCGAAACCGATCTTCGCGGCCTCGAACGCGATCGTCGCGCGCACGCTCTCGATCGCGACGATCGATTTGCGCAGCAGTTCGATCGCTCGGTCGCGTTGCCCGTCGTGCAGCGCGAGCGTCGCGCGTTCGTACAGCGTCGCCCAGTACAGGTTGCCCATCGCCTGCAGTTCGGGCATCGCGAGCAGCGTGTCGAGCATCGCCTCGGCGTCCTTCGTTCTGCCGAGGCGGTCGAGACTCTGTGCATAGATCAATGCGTTCGACGCGTCTTCGAGCGCGATCGCGAATTGGCGCGTGTCCTTCGGACCGAACGCGATCTCGGGCAGCGCCACCAACTCGGGCAGCGCGAACAGCGGCGACAGCATCCAGAAGAACGCCTTGCGTGTTTGCGCGACGCCGCGATCCCACGATTTTTGCGATGCCGCCTGATCGTACGTTTTGACGACTTGCGCGTAATTGCCCATCGCGAACAGCGGGCCGAGCGACAGCAGCTGCGACTTCACCTTGAACGGCGCCCCGAAATGCTGCCAGCGCACCAGCGTCGCGAGTGCAGCGTTCGCCTGCGCGACGTCGCCGCGCCGCTGGTACAACAATGCGCGTTGGGCGGCGAGCGACATGGCGACCGTTTCCGGCGCCATGTCGAGCGCGGCCGGGTTCCGGCGCCCTTGCGACGAATCGTCGATCTGGTTGTAGAGATCCGCGCCGTAGTTGGTACCGGCGACGACCGTCGCGCCATGGACGTAGTTTGTGTAGTCGTCGGATTTGAAGAGCAGCGAGAAGTCGGTTTCGGCGATCGGCTGGCTCTTCAGCTCGCGGAAATCTGCCGGCAGCGCATTCCACGCGGTGTTTGCCCACTGTAGCGACGCATCCGGATCGCCGAGGTCGGCGTAGGCGGAACTGCGCAGCCAGGCGGCGAGAATCGGCCCGGCACGACGACCTTGATTGTGGATCGTGCCGGCAAAGAGCCCGCTGCCCGGCGGTTGCGCGAGTCGCGCGTCGAAGCGATCGAGGCAGCGGAACAGCGCGCCATAGTCGCGATAGCGATACTTCAGCGTGCATACCTGGAAGAACTCGATCCAGTTCAGCGCGTCGCCGTTGCCCGCGTCGATCGCGTGCCACTTCTCCTGCCACGGATCTTTCTTCGCAGCGGTTGCCGTGGAAGCCGTGTCGACCGCTGCCGGCGGGGCCGGCGCGACGTCCGCCCTGCTCGTCGACGCGGCCGTCGTGTCCCCGCGTGGGGGGCTCGCGACGATCGGATCGCCCATCCGATACGACGAACACGCGGCGAGAGCGCACGCAAGTGCGATCGATGCGATGACGGCTACGCGATGGGTCACGGTCGAGTCGCCTTGTTCCCGTGAGGTTCGCCGCCGGCACGTCGGCGCGCGCCGCGGCGCAGGTTCAATACACGTTGAAGTCGTAGTCGAGATTCTCGCGCCGCACGGTCGGGTTCTGCCCGCCGGCCGTCAGTTTGCGCACCTGCTCGATCACGTAGGCCTGCAATTCGCCGACCGTGATGCGTTGGTCGTGGTCGGTGTCGGCGGCGCCGTTGCGCAACCCTTGCAACAGCGCGTACGTGAAGACGCCGTTGTTCCACTGTTCGCCTTCGAACGCGAATTCGTTGCCGCTCGCGCTCGAGATGACGACCGCGCCGGTACCGCGGCGCAGGTCGGCGAACCAGTCTTGTTGGAAGCGCAGCACCGCCGCGTTCAACTCACCGCCCGCGGCGGGCGCGTCGTCGGCGATCACTTGGATGCCGCGCTCGGCCTTGAACGCACGCATGCTGACTCGGCCCTGCTGCCCCTGCGAGGAATCGTCGGCACGCGCGACGACGACGGTGTCGTCCTTGTCGATCTCGCCGGAGAAACACGTGTCGATCAGCAGCATCTTGCGCAGCGGCGCGATGCCGTCGAGCAGATTCTCGAAGTCTTCGTACGGCAGGCCGTGCTGCGACGGATTCTGCGGATCGATGTCGTACGTGCCGAAGAAGTAGTTCTCGGCGCTGTCGGTCATGCCGTGACCGGCCGCGAATACGATGGCGAGATCGCCGACTTTCGCTTGTTGCAGCCAATCCTTCGCGCGCCGGATCTCGTCGCGTGTCGCGCGCTCGTTCGTCAGCGCCAACACGTGCACCGTGCCGCGCTGGGCATCGCCGCGATCGACGGTATACGCGGCAGCGAAGTCGCCGGCGTCCTTCGCGGCGTAGCGCAAGTTGTAGGCCGCGTTCGCGTATCGGCTGACGCCGATGGTGACGAGATAGACGTCGCCGGGCGCGAATGCGCCGGTCGCGTTCGTATACGCCGTCTGACGCAACGACTCGGCGCCCTGCCGATTGAGTACGGAGACTTGGATCTTGTTACGCCCGGCGACGAGCGGTACGTCGATCTTCGTCTGAACGTCGTGACGGTCGCCGTCGATCGGCACGCCGCGCGTGCCGAACACCGGCACGTCGTTGACGAACACCTGCAGGCGATCGAGCGCGTACTTGTCGTCGCGTGCGGCGATCGTCAGCGGCAGCGTCGCGGCCTCGGTCGCTACCGGTACTTCGCTCGCCGCGAGCGTCACCGTCGGCAGGTGGAAATCGGCGCCGAGCATCGCCTCGGTGAAGCCGACTTTCTTGAGCCGGCGCAGATAGGCCTGGCGATACGCCTGAATCGAGTCGGCGTCGGCGAGGCCGAGCCGCTCGAGCACGATGTCCGGCCGGTTGAAGCGCAAATCGAACTGCTCGAACGGATACAACTGTCCGCCGACGCGAAACGCGATGCCTTTGATGCGGCTCTTCGACGCGCGGTAGTACTGATCGGGTGTCACTGCGACGAAGTCGCTGTGGCCGAGCGCGATCAACTGCGCGAGCTCGGTCGCGCGCGGCACCGACCATATGCGCAGCGAGCCGTCGCGGCCGCCGCTCAGCAGACGCGTGCCGTCCGGCGTGAACGCGATCGACGCGATGTCGCTGCGATGTCCGCGCAGCACCGCCAGCTCCGCGCCGGTCGTCGCATCCGCCAGATGAATCTGCGCCGAGTCGACCAGCGCCACGATGCGGCCGTCAGGACTGAATTGCGCGATCGAGATGCGCTCGAGCAGGTCGTCCATGTCGGGCAGCGTCATCGGGTTGCGGTTCACCATCGAGCGCAGCGCGCCGCGACCGAACGCAGTCGGAAGGCGCGCACCGGTGGTGACGTTCCACAATTGCGCGCCGCCGGCGTTCGTCGTCAGCAGCGCACCGTCGGCGCGGAAATCCAGATGGTTGGCGCCGCGGAATAGGCCGGAAATCGCGGCCTCGGCGGCGTCGCCGGATACGACCACGGCGCCGCCGGCTTGTCCCATCAACTTCTGCAGCTGCTTCGCGTCGACGCCCATCGTCGCGGTCGGTGCGGAAGCGCGCGCGGGACCGGATGCGGAGGCGCCGAGCGTCGAGACGAGGCGACCGCTGTCGAGATCCCAGATCGTCACGTCGTCGGCGCGCGCGACCGCGAGCAGGCGACCATTCGGATGAATCGCCATGTCGGCGATGCTGTTCGCGGCCGCTTGCATCAGCGCTTGGTTGTCGGGGCTCTGTTGCAGTGTCTGCACGCGCTGCATGCTCTCGCGCATGTCCTTCGGCAGCGCCTTTGTTTCCTCGTCGGACATGCCGCTGCCGGCGAACGCTTGCATCGATGCCGCGGGCAGCGTGATCCGGCCGACCTCGCGACCGTCGGCGAGATCGAGCACGCTGATCATCCCCGCAGACGCCGCCGCGACCGGTTTGCCGTCGCGGCCCGTCGCGATGCCGTGCGCCACCACGGCGCGGCGGCCGTCGGGCGTGAGCCGTACCAACTCGCGCGCGAACGCGTCGTGCAGCGGCGGCAGCAGCGCGCGCGGCGCCGTGTCGGTGCCGAGCGTCCACACCCACGCCGAACCGTCCGAGCAACCGACGACGACGGTCGACGGATCGTTGCCGGCGGCGACCGAC
The DNA here is from genome assembly GCA_035686405.1 of Pseudomonadales bacterium. GTDB lineage: Bacteria > Pseudomonadota > Gammaproteobacteria > Pseudomonadales > Azotimanducaceae > DATJGR01. The sequence goes on from DASRZO010000137.1 coordinate 4,655, forward strand.
ACCGCGCCGGTGCCCTGCGGACAATCGAGGTTGCGCTCGAGCTGTCCGGTCGCGAGATCCCACACGCGCGTCGAGCCGTCCTGCATCGTCACGGCGGCGGTACGTGCGCCCGGCAATGCCGCTACGTCCCATACGGCGATCGCGCCGCCGGCGAGCCGCGTCTCGTTCCCGCTCGCGAGGTCGTAGATCACCGGTGCGCCGGACCCGGGCACGCCGAGCACCAGCGTTCGGTCGTCAGGGCCGAACGATCCGGCGCGCGCCGGGATCGTCCGCGCGAGCCGGCCGCTCGGAATCTGCCACAGCTCGACGCTGCCGCTGGCGGTCGCGCGCAACGCCATCGATCCGTCGTTGCTGAATTCGATCCGGTCGCCGTACGCGTAGCCGTCCGCGTCGCGCGACAGCGTCGCGAGCGG
>DASRZO010000138.1:0-5179 GCA_035686405.1 Pseudomonadales bacterium
CGACGTGAAGCAACCGGGATCGAACGGCTCGATGTGGCGCGAGATCACGACGATGTCGACGCTTCCGGTCGACAGCACCGCGGTCGTGCCCATGTTCATCGTCAATCCGCGCGACATCGCGACGGTCGCCGGAAAACGGCCGTCGGATATCAGCTTCACGCGGCCGGTGACGGTGAGCGGCTTGCTCTGTCGCGGCACCGCGGGCATCGGCAGCTTGCCCCCCAACGAAACCGTTATCGCGGAACCGACGCCGGCCGCGACCATCTGCCGCACTGCGGCCGGGTCGAAGATGCCGAACACGGCGACGTCGTCGAGACCTTGCCGCAGAATTTCGGCGAGCACTTCGGTCGTGTCCATCGTGCCGCCGGAGGCGGTGTTGTCGTAGTGATCGAGCAAGATCACCGGACCCGTGTCGGTCGAGGAACCGGCCGTCGCGCCGAGCGTTTTCGCGCGCGCCACCGAATCGGCGAGCGGTTCGCACTCGTACACGAACGCGGCGCGGTCGTTCCAGGCTTGGTCGAGCAATTCGTCGCGCCATTTCTCCGCGAGTGCGCGGTCGCCGTCGGTGACGACGACCACCGACAGTCCCGCTTGCGCGATGTCGGCATGCGGAAAGCCGGTGAAGAGGCTCACCGCCAGAGCGCCGTCCGCTTCCATCTGCTGCGCGCGCGCCTGCAGTTCCTTGTTGGGGTGATCGTCGGTGCCCTGGCGCATCACGTGCGGCAGCATCGGTGCATTGCCCCACGCCATCGTCGGTTTTGCGGTGCCGTCGAGCAACGCGAGCAACGCGCGGCCGGCGCGGCGCGCGGTGCCGTCCATGTCGATGTGCGGATAGGTCTGGTAGCCGGCGATCACGTCGGCGCGTTCGACCGTTTCGGGATAGAGGTTCGCGTGCATGTCGAGCGCGACGGCGATCGGTACGTGGGGTGCGACTGCACGAATGCGGCGCAACAACTCGCCTTCGCCGTCGTCGTACGTCTTCGTCACCATGGCGCCGTGTAGGTCGAGCATCACCGCGTCGCAGCCGCGCGCGACCGCGGCAACGATCTTGCCTGCGATGTATTCGAATGCGTCGTTCTCGACCGGTCCGCTCGGTGCGGCGCCGGCGGCGATCGGCAGCACGATCTCCGCGCCGGCTTCCTCGCATACGGCGATGAATCCGCCGAGGCCGGTGGCGGTCCCGCGAAAGACCTTCAGCGCCGCGTCGCCTTCGAGCGGCGCAGCACCGCCGCCGGAGAACCGCGCGAGATCGGTGACGACCGGCGAGAACGTGTTCGTCTCGTGACTCATCTCGGCGACGACGACGCGCATGGCTTCGATCCGACGGTGAACGGAGTTGCGATTGTAGAGGTCAGCGACCGTCGCGGCCGAGCACCTTCATCACGAACACCTTGCGGCCGTGCTGCTCGAACGACGTCGCGGTCTCCTGCGCGAGAATCTCGAACAAGCGCCGATGCTCGCCGACGATCTGCGTGCTCATCGCGTTGGTGACGACCTCGATCTCCGGATAGCTGTTCAGCCGGTCGATGAAGTCTTGAATGGGCGGAATGTAGTCGGCGTCGAGCGGGTAGAGGCTGATTTCGATGGCGGTCTGCATGGGTCCTCCGGTGGCGGCGTTGGTTGGCGGCTCCGGTCCGAGCCGACGGCGAGCGAACGCAGCCGAGCTTATCGGTGCGCAGCGCCGATCACCAAGCGCAGCCGCTGCGGCGTTGTTGCGAAGTCCGACTTCCGGCGAGGTCGAGTCCGCCTGGCGACCGGCGCGGGCGGGCGGATCGAATGCGCCTCGTCGCTTCGACGGCACCAACGAACCTGTTACGCTGCGCGGCGTCGTGATCCGCACACCCGCACATCCCCGATGAGTCAAGCCGTCGCGTCGTCGCAAACGATCTTCGGTCATCCGCGCGGGCTGCTGGTCTTGTTCTTCGCCGAGATGTGGGAGCGCTTCAGCTTCTACGGCATGCGCGCGCTGCTGATCTTCTATCTGACGCAGCACTTTCTGTTCGGTGATGCGCACGCGGCGAGCGTGTACGCGAGCTACGGTGCGCTGGTGTATCTGACCCCGCTGGTCGGCGGACTGATCGCCGACCGCTATCTGGGATTCCGTAAGGCGGTGATCTTCGGCGCCGTGCTGTTGTGCATCGGTCACTTCGGCATGGCGATCGAAGGCGAACCGGCGCGCGTGACGGCCGACGGCGTGCAGCGCGACGGCTGGTCGCTGCAGGTTTTCTATGCGTCGCTCGCGTTCATCATCGTCGGCGTCGGTTTCCTGAAGCCGAACATCTCGGCGATCGTCGGGCAGTTGTACGGTCCGAACGATCCGCGCCGGGACGGCGGCTTCACGTTCTTCTACGTCGGCATCAACCTCGGCGCGACGGTGGCGGGAATCGTCGTCGGTTACCTCGGCCAGACGTTCGGGTGGAAGTACGGCTTCGGTCTAGCCGGCATCGGCATGCTGGCCGGTCTCGTGACGTTCGTTCGCGGCCAACGGTTGTTCGAAGGCGCGGGCATGCCGAGGGATCCCGCGCGACTGCGCGCGACGATCACCGCGGGGATCACGCGCGAACGCCTCATCTACGTGCTTGGGCTGGTCGCCGTGATCGGCGCGTGGCGACTGGTGCAGTGGCACGAGTTGGTCGGCGACTTGTTGACCGTCGCGGCGGTCGTGACGGTCGGCGGGCTCGTGCTGTTCGCGGTGCTTCGCCTCGAACCGGTCGACCGCGACCGGCTGCTGGTGGTGCTATTCCTGACTGCGGTGTCGGTGGTGTTCTGGGCCTTCTTCGAGCAAGCGGGCAGCTCGATGAATCTGTTCACCGACCGCAACGTCGACCGGCACGCGTTCGGCGTCGATTGGCGCGCGTCGCAATTCCAGTCGTTGAACCCCGCCTTCATTTTGTTGTTGGGGCCGCTGTTCTCGATGCTGTGGGTCGGGCTGTCGAAGCGCGGATGGGAGCCGAGTACGCCGGCGAAGTTCGGCCTCGGCATCGTGCAGGTCGGTCTCGGGTTCGCGGCGCTCGTGTACGGTGCGCATCACGCCGACGCCCAGGGGCTGGTCGCGGCCGGTTGGGTGGCACTCGCGTATTTGCTGCACACGACCGGCGAGCTGTGCCTGTCGCCGGTCGGCTTGTCGATGGTCACGCGGTTGTCGGTACCGCGCGTCGTCGGGCTGATGATGGGGGTGTGGTTTCTCGCGAGCGCCTTCTCGCACTACGTCGGCGGGTTGATCGCGGCCGGAGCGAGCACGTCCGAAGCGGGTGCGTCGCTGGGCGCGAGCGAATCGCTCGCCGTGTACGCGGACACGTTCGGCTATGTCGCGTGGGTCGGCGTCGGCGTCGGCGCGGGCGTGTTGATACTGGCGCCGCTGCTGAAGCGCTTCATGCACGAAACGCCGGACGATCCGCGGGAGACGCGGTGACCGACCACCAGGCCTACAAGACCGCGCGCTGCATCCTGTGGTCCGGCGAACGCGTCTTGCTCGCCGTCCACCACAGCTATCTGCCCCTCAGTCGTTCTCGTTGGGGGTTACCCGGGGGGCGCATCGAGTGGGGCGAGACCGCGGAGGAGGCTGCGCGCCGCGAAGTGGCCGAGGAGCTCGGCATCGAGCTCCTCGGCGACCTGACCGATTGCGGCGACTATCGCTACAAAGGCGCGCGCCATAAGGTCTTCGGCGTGCGTTTCGACGGCGAGGTGGTGTCGTTCGACGACAGCGAGATCGAGAAGATCGGCTGGCACAGCCTCGACGACGTCGCGGCGCTGCAGCGCGGCGGCCGCCTGCACGCCGGATTCGAGTACGACGCGATCAACGCGTTCTTGCGTCGCGTCGCAGGCTGACGCTTGGACGCCGACCGGCTCCGTTCGACATGCGCTATGTCCTCTCGACTATCTCCGCTACCGGATTTCCTCAATAATCGCTCGACCTCGTGGAGGGCCGCGCATGTACATCGACATCGTGTCCGATCTGATTTGTCCGTGGTGCTTCATCGGCAAGCGACGCCTCGACGCCGTGCTCGCGACGCCGGCCGGCGCCGGCGTGATTCCGCGCTGGCGGCCGTTTCAGCTCTATCCGCAGATGCCGATGGAGGGTATGGAACGCGCGGCGTTCATGAAGGCGCGCTTCGGTGAGGAAGGCGCGAAGCGCGGTACGCCGCCGGCGATCATCGCCGAGGCGAAGGCGGTCGGGATCGAATTGCGCTACGACCTGGTCAAGCGCGTGCCGAACACGCTGAACGGTCATCGCCTGGTCGATTGGGTCGGACCCGGACCCGAACAACACGCGCTGATGGACACGCTGTTCCGCTATTACTTCCTCGAGGGCCGCGATCTCGGCGATCTCGAGACGCTCGCCGATGCTGCAGCGTCCGTCGGCGCCGACCGCCGCGCGGCGCTCGAGATGCTGCGCGGCGACAGCGGCACCGACGAAGTGCACAACCTGGTGCGCGAGGCGTACGAGGCCGGCGTCACCGGTGTGCCGTGTTTCGTATTGCCGACGGGCTTTGCAATTCCCGGTGCGCAGCCGGCCGAAGTGCTCGTGCGCGTGATCGAGCGCGCGCGCGAACTGGAACAGGCATCGGCCTAGCCAACGATGGCGCCGATCGCGGTATGCCGACGATAGAAGCCAACGTTTCAGCCAACCATTGAACAAAGGGGCGCCGGCGCAGCGGGGCCCGAAGGAGACTCAAATGAAAGGCTTGCAGGTCATCGCCGAGATCTTGAAGCGCGAAGGCGTCGAATTCATCGCGTGCTATCCGCACAACGATTTGATCGAGGCGTGCGCGAAGGTCGGCATCCGACCGATCGTGTGCCGGCAAGAGCGCGTCGGCATCGCGATCGCCGACGGCTTCAGCCGCGTCACGAACGGTAAGCGAATCGGCGTGTTCGTTTGCCAACATGGGCCGGGTGCCGAGAACGCGTTCACCGGTGTCGCGCAGGCATTCACCGACAACGTGCCGCTGTTGGTGTTGCCGGCCGGCGAAGCGACGCAGCGCCAGGGCGTCTCACCGGTGTTCAGTTCGTACGACAACTTTGCCCACATCACCAAGTGGCGCGCATTCGTCGGCGACGTGAATCGCCTCGCGCCGACGCTCCGGCATGCGTTCTATCGTTTGCGCACCGGCCGCGGCGGGCCGGTGCTGGTCGAGACCGCGATCGATGCGCTCGACGCGGAACTCCCTGGCGAACTCGA
>DASRZO010000139.1:0-2661 GCA_035686405.1 Pseudomonadales bacterium
TACGCGCCGTGCCGTCGTTGCGATACGGGCAGAGCGTACCGTCGTTCACCGAGCACTTCGTCGACGACGAAGGTGACGACAGCGTCGACCAGGGTCCGGCCGGCGGTCGCACCTGGGATGGTCGGCTACAGTCGGCGCACGATCAGGCTCGCGCGCCGTTGTTCTCGCCGTTCGAGATGGCAAACGTCGACGCAGCCGCCGTCGTCGCGAAGGTGCGCGCTGCACCGTATGCGAATCAGTTCCGCGCGACGTTCGGTGCACACGTATTCGATCGCCCCGAGTCGGCGTTCAAGGCGATCCTGTTGTCGCTCGAAGTCTTCCAACAGAGCCCCACCGACTTCTACCCGTACAACAGCAAGTACGATGCGTGGTTGCGCGGGCAAGTCGAGCTGAGCCCGCGCGAACGGCGCGGATTAGCCTTGTTCGAGGATCCGAACAAGGGGAACTGTGCCCGCTGTCATCCGAGCGCGATGAAGGGCGCGGCGTTACCGCCATTCACCGACTACGGCTTCGTCGCGCTCGGGGTGCCACGCAATGCCGAGATCCCGGCGAATGCCGATGCAACGTTCTTCGATCTCGGTTTGTGCGGTCCGCTGCGGACGGATCTCGCGGACCGGCCGGAGTACTGCGGGCGCTTTCGCACGCCGACGCTGCGCAACGTTGCGACGCGACGCGTATTCTTCCACAACGGTTTCGTAAAGGCGCTCGGCGACGCGATTCGATTCTATGTCGAACGCGACGCCGTGCCGCAACGTTGGTACCCGACCGTGCCCGGGCGCGCAACGATGAAGTTCGACGATTTGCCGGCGCCGTATCGGGTCAACGTCGATGCGAGCGCGCCGTTCGGCGCATCGATCGGGTCGCAGCCCGCGCTCGGGGATGCCGATATCGCGGACCTGATCGCGTTTCTCGAGACGTTGACCGACGGCTATGCGCCCGCCAGCACGACGGCCAGATAGATGACGCCGGCGCCGAGCAGCGTCATCGCGGTCGTCAGCATCTTCGGATGCGCGTGGTGGCTCTCCGGGATCAGGTCGCTGGCGCCGATGAACAGGAAGAATCCGGCGAAGACCGCGAGCACCGCGCCGAAGGCCTCGTCCGGCACTGCAAAGAAATAGGTCGACGCCACGCCGAGCACCGGCGCGAGCGCATCGATCGTCAGCCACTGCAACGCGCGGCGGCGGTCGCCGCCGTTCTTCAGCACGACGCTCATCGTATTGATGCCGTCCGAAAAGTCGTGCGCGAGTACCGCCAGCGTCACGATCGCGCCGAGCGATGTCGACACCTGGAAGGCGAGCCCGATTGCGATGCCGTCGAAGAAACTGTGCATCGACAGACTGCCTGCCCCGAGCGCTCCGCGTTGGCGTGTGTTGCGCGAAGCGACGACGCGGTCGGCGACGAGATAGACCGAAAAACCCAGCGCGACCCACGACATCAGCGTCTTCGAATCGTGATATTTCGCGCCGAGATCGAGCGCCGCCGGCAGCAAGTCGAACAGCGCGACGCCGACGACGGCACCGGCGCTGAAGCCGAGCACCAGATGCAGCCTGTCCTTCAGCCGCAGCGCGAAGAGGCCACCGGCGAAGGTTGCGCAGAACGCGGCGAACGCAATGGCGGCGAGCAACATGGCTGGGAGCGCTGACGGTGGGGATCGGGTGCGGTCGCGTACCGTATCATCCCGCGCTCAGCGCGTCGTGGTCGGCGTGCCCGCAATCGAGCCTTTCGGGCCACACCAACTCTTCACCGGACGACGACACTTCCCGCGCGGTGCTCGCGATGAACCACACCGCGACCGCGCCGCCGACGAGTGGGTCGAACGCCGGCAACCCCGTGACGCTCACCAATGCACCGGCGCCGACCGGCGCGAGCGACACCCAAACGTCGCCGATGTTGTGCACGTAGGCGAGGCGAATCGCCGCGTGTGCCTTGCCCGGTTCGAACAACAATCGCGCGACGATCCAGTTCGCCGCGGCCGCGAGCAATCCGATTGCGATCGGGATGGCACCGATGACCGGAACCGGGTGCAGCAGTCGCTCGACGATCTGCCAGAGCAACAGCGCGCTGACGCCGAGCAGCCCGACGGAGTTGAAGAGGTTTGCGGTGCGCAACAGGTGGCGCGAGACGCCCCGCGAAAAGATGAACGCCGAATAGAGCAATACGAGCGCCAATTCGTCGGAGAAGTTGTGCACGGCATCCATCAGCAGGCTCGAACTTTGCGCGTGCAAGCCGGCGGCCCCCTCGACGACGAAGATCGCGCTGTTGACGATCACCGCAGCTGCGAGCGGCTTACGGTAGTGCGACACGGTGACCCTCCTCGTTGGCTGGCTGACGGCGATTGAATCGACACGGGCGCAATGTGTCACACCCGTCAGCACGCGCGCCTATTACAGACGAATCGACAGTCCGTCGGACAGCGAATGACGATACGCGAGCCAGGCCGGAATGAACCCGACCAAAAACGATCCGCCGACCACGGCCGCAAGGATCGTCACGATGCCGCGCGATGGCACTTCGAGCGCGATGTCGAGGCCGTATTGCGTCGCGAGGTAGGGTCCCAGCGCGAACATCGCCAGATAGATCAAGGCGACCCCGAGTACGGTGCCGCCGACTCCCAACAGGGTCGACTCGGCAACGAGCAGCGCAAAAATGTGTGCGGGTCGT
>DASRZO010000140.1:0-15549 GCA_035686405.1 Pseudomonadales bacterium
GCACCGGTGAAGGTCAGCACATCGACCAGTCGCAGGCCGAGAGCGCCATGCACTACTTGTCGCTCGCAGTCGCGCGCGCATCGGTGTCGCACGACGCGCCGGACCGGCTCGGCAACGGCGATCCCGCGATGTCGCCGCACGACGTGTACCGCTGCAACGGCGCCGACGAGTGGGTCGCGATCGCCGTTCGCGACGACGCGGATTGGCGCGCGCTGGTGGCCGAGATCGGTGCACAGGAATTGACCGCCTTGCGCGATGCGAACGTCGCAGCGCGGCGCGCCGCCGCGACTGCCGTCGATGCCGCGATCGCGCGCTGGACGGCGACGCAGACGCCGGTCGAAGTCGAGCGGCGGCTGCAGCGCGCCGGCGTGCCGGCGCATTCCGTGATGAACGCGACGCTGGTCCGCGACGATGCGCATCTCGCACACCGCGAGCATTTCGTGCGGACGCAGCACGCGCAACTCGGCGACGTCTATGTCGAAAGCGTCGGCTATCGGTTCTCCGACGCGCGGCCCGCCGTCGGCCCGGTGCCGGCACTGGGCGGCAGCGGCGATTGGGTGAAACGCGAGATCCTGCGGCGCTGAAGCCGCGCCCCGACATCGTCGAGCCCGCGACGTTCAGCTGCCGAATGTCCAACGACGCGACACGGCCGCGTCCGCGGCCGTGTCGATCGCGCGTTCAGCTCAGCTCCATCCCCCGCATGTCGCCTTGCTCGCGCCACTGTTGCAGCAACGCGTTGAACGCATTGATGCCAGGCGCATACGGCGAGTTCTGCATGTTGCCGCCGGTGCCCTTGCCTTCGCGGTTGTAGTAGCCGGGCGTGCATTGTTCCAGGAACGCCGTCGCACCGGTGCCGGCGAGCGCGACGATCTGCTGCACCCACTCGTCTTCCGCTTGCGGCGTGACCTCGACGGTGCGTTTGCCGCGCTTCATCACTTCGTCGATCACGTACGCAACGTGCACTGCTTGGTCGTCGAACATCGACGTCATGTTCGGCGACAAGCCGTTCTGGTTGATACCGATCGTGAACCAGTTCGGAAAGCCGTGGCTCGACAGGCCATGCAGCGTGCGAAAGCCGTCTTTCCAATGGTCGTACAGCGATTCACCGTTGCGCCCGATCGTGTCGAAGTCGACGCGGCGATGCGCCGACGTCGTGATCTCGAAGCCGGTCGCATAGATGATGCAATCGACTTCGTAGCGTTTGCCGTTCGCGATGACGGCATTCTCGGTGATGCGCTCGACGCCTTTCGAATTCGACACGTCGACGAGCTCGACGTTCGGCCGATTGAACGTCGCGAGATATTCGTCGTTGAACGTCGGCCGCTTGCAGAACTGGCGATACCACGGCTTCAGGCTCTCGGCAGCGTCGGTCTTCACGACGGTGTCGTCCACGCGGCCGCGGATCTCGTTCATCTTTTGGAAATCGGCGATCTCCGCACGCAGCATCACCTCTTCCATGTCGAGGCTGCCTTGGTCGGGCCGGCGGTTCATCAGCGAAACGCCGATGCGCCGCGCGATATCCGTCCAGCCGTCGGCGACGAGATCCTCGGTGAAGTTCATGCCGGTCAAGACCGCAGCGAAGTTCTCGCGGCGCGCGCGCTGCCAACCGGGCCCCTGCTGCCGATACCAATTCGCGTCCGTCGGCTTGTTGCCGCGCAGATCGACCGACGACGGCGTGCGTTGGAATACGTACAGTTTCTTCGCATGTTGCCCGAGGAACGGCACGCATTGAATTGCAGTGGCACCCGTGCCGATGATCGCGACGCGTTTGTCGGCGAGTTTCGTGAGCCCGCCCTTGTGATCGCCGCCGGTGTAGTCGTAGTCCCACCGCGCGGTATGGAACGTGTGGCCTTTGAATTCGGTGATACCGGGAATGCCCGGCAGTTTCGGGCGGTTCGCCGGACCCGTCGCTTGAATGACGAACCGCGCGCGGATGTCGTCGTTGCGGTTCGTCGAGATTCGCCAGCGCTTTTCGTCGTCGAGCCATTTCACTTCGGTGACGCGCGTCTGGAAGATCGCGTTGTCGTAGATGTCGAAATAGCGCCCGACACGTTGCGTGTGCTCGAAGATCTCGGGCGCGAACGAATACTTCTCTTTCGGCATGTAGCCGGTTTCTTCGAGCAACGGCAGGTAGCAGTACGACTCGATGTCGCACTGCGCGCCGGGATAGCGGTTCCAGTACCACGTGCCGCCCAAATCGCCGCCGGCTTCGATCAAGCGGAAATTCGCGACGCCGCGTTCCTTCAAGCGCGCCGCCGCCATCAAGCCGCTGAAGCCGCCGCCGATCACCGCGACGTCGATCTCGAGCTGGAGCGGCTCGCGCTCGTACCCGGGCTCGACGTATGGATCGTCTTCCGCGTAGTGCGCGAAGCGCGCTTCCGCTTCGATGTACTGGTTTTCGCCGTCGTCGCGAATGCGCTTGTCGCGCTCCTGGCGATATTTCTCGCGCAGCGCGCCCGGGTCGAAGTCGAGGTCGGGAAACAGGTTGTGCAGACGTTCTCGTTCGGTCGCCATCGTAGGAAGTCCGTCGAAGGTTGAAACGCGTTATACGGATGATCGCCGCCCGTCGCGACCCGATCAAGAACGGCGTAGCGATGCGCGCAAAGCGTTACGCGGCGGCCGCTCTACGTCGGCCGCCGGGCGCAACAGTCCGTGGTCCGGCTCAGTAGACGAACGGAATCAAGCGCCACGACCGCGCGCAGTACGTTCGATACGCGTCGCCGAACGCGTCGAGCAACATCCGTTCTTCCGCGCCGATGCGATATCGATACGCGACCGCGAGGACTGCGAGCACCGCGCCCGCGGCGATCGCCGATCCGGTCGCGATCGCTGCGCCACCCCAGATCGCGAGTGCGGACGCGTAGCCGGGATGGCGCACGTAACGGTAGACGCCGTGCGTCAGCAAGGTTTGTTGCTCGGTCACCCGTAACGTGCGCGAGTAGCGCGAACCGAGCGTGCGGAATGCGACGACGCGCAGCACGACGCCCATCCACGCGACCACCGCACCGGCCCCCGCCGACCACTGCGGCAAACGCCAGCCGCGCACATCGATCGTCAACGCAATACCGACCGCGACGTACGCCACGATGATCGCCGCGGTACTGCCGCGATCCACCGCCGTGGTCTGCCACGATCGCGCCGACTCGCCGCGCCGCAGGAACACTTCGATCGCGCCGAACGCCACGAGCGCGGCTGCGGCCACGTCTCGTGCCGATACATCCATCATCGCAACACCTCCGCGAGATCGCGTCGCCCCGCTCGATGAATTACGAACCGTCTCACGCTCATCGGCCTCACGCCAGCGACACGCCGAGCACGTCGCCGATGCCGTACGTCACCGCCGCGGCGAGACAGCCGAACACGATCTGCCGCGCCGCCGAGTACGCGGCGCTCCGGCCGTTGAACAGCGACGTCAGCGCGCCGATCGCTCCGAGCACCGTCGCGCTGGCAACGACGCACGCGACGATCGACGCCGGTTCGTGCAGCCACGCGAACGGCAAGATCGGAAAGATCGCACCGAAGGTGAACAGCGCGAACGACGTCGCCGCGGCGCTCCACGGATTGCCGCCGAGTTCGGCCGGATCGATGCCGAGTTCCTCGCGTGCGAGCGTATCGAGCGCACCTTTCTTGTCGCGCATCAGTTCGGCGGCGACGCGACGCGCGTCTTGTTTCGGCAGACCCTTTGCCTGAAAGATCAATGCGAGTTCGTTCTGCTCTGCTTGCGGCGTCTGCTCGAGCTCTTCGGCTTCCTTGCCGATCTGGCTCTGCGCCAGCTCGCGCGCGTTCGTCACCGAGAGCCATTCGCCGAGCGCCATCGAACACGCGCCGGCGATCAGACCCGCCACGCCCGTCAGCAGAATCGTCTTGCCCGACGTCCCGGTGCCGGCGATGCCCATCACCAGACAGAAGTTCGACACGAGCCCGTCGTTCGCGCCGAGCACCGCCGCGCGCAGATTGTTGCCGGACGCGCCGCGATGCCACGGTTCGGCGCGCGCAATGTCGCCGCCGCCGATCGCTTTGCCCGACGTCGCGATCGTTTGTACGACCGCCGCGTGTCCTTGCTCGTCCGCCGACAGCGCCTGCGCATCCGCTTGCCCCGAGTACTTGTTGCGATCGGCGAATTCGGCAGCCGCGATCGTCGGCAGCACGAAGCGCGGACCGAAGCGCTGCGCCAGCCGCCCGAGCAGGCGCGTGCGGAAATCCGGCACGAACGCCGTCTCGGTGACGCCGGCCGCGGCGAGCTTGTCGCGCCAGAACTGCGCGTGTGTCGCCTCGGCTTGCGCGAGTTGCAGGAACAGGTCCTTCCGTACCGGGTCGGCTTCGGCGTCCGCGAGCGCGGTGTACAGCGCCGCGCCGTTCAATTCGTCCTGCAGGTTCGTCTTGAAACGATCGACGTCGGTACTCATCCAACGGCTCCACCGAGGGTCATTCGAATTGCGCGAGCTCGATCCTCGTCGAATGCGACGCGATGTAGACCTCGCGTAGGAACGCGCCACACGCGCTTCCACCGATCAGCGGTCGCCCTGTGCGATCCGCTCGGCCCGCAGCGATTTCCGTCGCACCTTGCCGGCGTCGTCGCGCAACGGTTCATTCACCAACTCGATCGTGCGCGGCAATTTGTACCTGACGAGCCGTTGCTCGAGGTGCGCCATCAGCGCGTCGTCAGTGACGCCGCCGTCGGGCGCATCGACGATCGCGTGCACGACGTTGCCGAGATCGGCGTGCGGCAAGCCGATGACCGCCGACGAACGCACGCCCGGAAACGCGTCGATGGCCGCTTCGACTTCGGCGGGATAGATGTTCGCACCGCCGGACAGAATCATGTCGGTCTGTCGATCCGACAAATACAGATAGCCGTCGGCGTCGAACGACCCCATGTCGCCCAGGCTCTCCCAACCGCCGTCCATCTTCTTCGCTTCGGCACCGATGTAGCGGTACGTCGTGCCGGGGCCGGCCTTCGGCCGCATGTACACCTCGCCGACGACACCGACCGGGACGATTGCGCCCGCTTCGTCGACGATCTTCATCTCGCACGCTTCGTTCGGCTTGCCGACGGAGCCTTTGTGCGCGAGCCACTCGCGGCCGGTGATCACGGTGCCGCCCTGCCCCTCGGTACCGCCGTACAGCTCCCAGATCACATCGGGGCCGAGCCAGTCGATGTACGCCTCTTTGAGCCAAACCGGGCACGGCGCCGCCAAATGCCACAGTGTTTTGAGGGACGATACGTCGTACTTGTTGCGAACCTCGGCCGGCAGATTCCAGATTCGCTGCATCATCGTCGGCACGAGATAGACGACATCGACGCGCTGCGCCTCGATCAACTGCAGCGTCTGCTCGGCGTCGAAGCGCGTCGTCACCGTCACCGTGTTGCCTTTGAAGAGCCCGCCGGTCGCCCACATGAACGGGCCGTTGTGATACAGCGGCCCCGGAATCAGCACGCTGCCCTGCAGCGGAAACTGCAGGAACGGATCGTGCGGGTCGCGCGTCGCCGGCTGCTTCGTGACGATCAACTTCGGCCGACCGGTGCTGCCGCCGGACGTCATCGCTTTCCATGCAGTCGCGGTGCGTTCGGGCAGCTCGGCGTCTGACAGTCGCGCTGGGGGGACGTAACCGATCGGCACCGTCGTCACGCCGGGATGCGCGCCGTCGGGCACGCCGACGACGAGCTTCGGCGTGCCGACCTCGATGATCTGATCGAGCTCGAACTTCGGCAGCTTCGCCGAGACCGGCTGCGGCGTCGCACCGAGCTTCCACGTCGCGAACGTCGCTTCGAAGTACTCGATTCCGTTCGGCAACGCGATCGTCACGAAGTCGTCCGCGCCGACGCCGAGTTCGGCATACGCGCGCGCCAGGCGATTCGACCGCGCCTCCAGCTCGGCGAACGTCACGTCGCGGCCTTCGTGACTCACCGCGACACGGTCCGGCTGTTGGTCGACCCAATGAGCGAGAATTCGCGACAACGAGATGGCGGGCATGGACGAGGTTCCCCTTCCCCAACGATTTGCAGCGCAATGATCGAAGCCGATCGACGGCCGACGCGACCGAGCCGCGAACGATTGAAGACCTTCGGATGCCGAGTAGTATGCATCAGGGGCGTCAGGGGGGAAGGTCATGTACAGATCCGTTCTCGCTTCACTGCTATTCACCGCGACGCTCGTCGCGGGCACCGCTGCCGCCGACGAAACCTGCATGTCGCCGTACATGGCGAAGATCGTCGGCCAGGAAGACTTCGTCTACGTGTGGGCGCTCGGGATGGACGGCGTCGGCGACGGCCAAGACAAACTGGTCACGGTCGACGTCAATCCGAAGTCGCCCAAGTACGGCAAGGTCGTGTCGCAGGTGTCGGTCGGCGGCCGCAACGAAGCGCACCACGCCGGGTATACCGACGACCGCCGCTTCTTGTGGGCGACGACGCTCGACACCAGCAAGATCTTCATCTTCGACGTCTACACCGACCCGGCGCGCCCGAAACTCGTGCGCACCATCGACGACTTCGTCGCGAGGAGCGGCGGCGTGGCCGGCCCGCACACGAACTACGCGCTGCCCGGCCGCATGTTGTTGACAGGGCTTTCGAACAAGAGCGGCACCGGGCCGACCGGCATGGTCGAGTACACCAACGACGGCGAATACGTGACGACGCATTGGATGCCGACCGACAAATCGCTCGAAGGCGCGCTGAAGACCGGCCAATTCGCCGACGGTTACGGTTACGACGTGCGCGCGCTGCCGCGGCTGAATCTGCTGGTGACGTCGTCGTTCGCCGGCAAAGACAACTACATGCGCAATTTGGGCTCGCTGATGGCAGATCCGGAGGCGATGAAGCACTTCGGCAACACCGTCGTGACGTGGGACCTGCACACGCGCCAGCCGAAGAAGATCTTCGACGTACCGGGCGCACCGCTCGAGATCCGCTGCGCGTGGGGGCCGAACCACAACTACTGCTTCACCTCCACCGCGCTGACCGCGAAGATCTGGTTGATCTATCTCGACGACAACGGCGAGTGGCAGGCGAAGGCCGTCGCCGATATCGGCGACGCGTCGAAGATTCCGCTGCCGGTCGACATCTCGATCTCGTCGAACGACGACCTCTTGTGGGTCGACAGTTGGAACGACGGCATGACGCGGCTGTACGACATCACGAACCCGCATGCGCCGAAGCAGATCTACGAGCAGAAGATCGGCGAACAGGTGAACATGGTCTCGGAGAGCTGGGACGGTCAGCGCGTCTACTTCACGTCGTCGCTGCTGACCCACTGGGACAAGACCGCGCCGGCCGGCCCCGATCTGCAGTATCTGAAGGCGTTCACGTGGGACGGGAAGAAGCTGACGCCGGCATTCGCGCTCGACTTCGTCGCGCTGCAGCTCGGCGCGCCGCACCACATGCACTTCGGCGCGTATGCGTTGTACGGGCAGAAGGCGCCGGCGCAAACGACCGCACGGCCGGCGAGTGAAAACCACGCGAGCCCGACACAGGTGAGTCAGAACTGATGCGGATGGCGATCGCCGTCGGCGCGCTCGCGCTCGCCGCGGCGATCGGCGCCTTCACATCCGACGCAGCCATGTTCGAGGTCGCCGCATCCGTCACAGCGCCGTCGGACCCACGCGCATCCGGCGCATCCGCGGTCCGGGCCGCCGCAGTATCCGGTCGTGAAGGCACGTCGGCGGCTGCGGTGTCTGGCGCGGCGCCGGCGTCGTCCGCCGTGGCCACCGATACGTCGCCCGTGCTCGCGCCGGGCTACTTCGACCTCGAATACCCGGCGCCGGCGCCCGGTACGTATGCGTTGCCGCCGCTGCGCGCCGCCGCCGACGGCGAATTGATCGACGAGCACGGCGCCGCACACCGCCTGTACGACTACTTCGGCGATAAGGTCGTCCTACTCAGCTTCATCTACACGACGTGTAGCGACGTCAACGGCTGTCCGCTCGCGAGCTTCGTTCTGAAACGCGTGCAGGATCGCGCGCTCGCAGACCCCGACGTGCGCAATCGGCTGCGCATCGTCAGCGTATCGTTCGACCCGGCACACGACACGCCGGCCGCGATCGCCGCGTACGCCGACCACGTCCGCGCGCCCGGCTTCGACTGGGTGTTCCTGACGAGCGCCTCGAACGCCGCGATCCAGCCGCTGCTCGACCGCTACGACCAGGCGGTGTTCCGCGACGACAGCGGCGCGATCTCGCACATCCTGCGAGTCATGCTGATCGACCGGCAGCGCCGGGTCCGCAACATCTATAGCGTCTCGTTCCTGCACCCGGACACGGTGCTGGCGGACGTGCGGACGCTGTTGCTCGAAGCGTCACCGGCAAGCATGCCGTCCCCCGTTCCCGCTTCGTCCGATCCTTTTACACCGTGATCGGTCGCGGCCCGCTAGGCGTCCGAGTTCTTTACACTCTCTGGTCTGCATGTCCGACAAGGGCTCTAAGTCCATGAATCTAAAGAGGTGGCAGAATTGGCACGGCTCGTGCTCTAGCTTTGTCGGACAAGTAAATTTGGGTTCCGGAGACACCATGACGAAGCACCTCGGACGCACGTTGATCGCAGGCCTCTGCCTCCTCTCGACGTCCGCGTTTGCCGGCATCATCGACTTCACGTTCACCGGCGGCAACGGATCGCTGGTCAACTCCGCCTCGTTCAACAGCGGCGGCGTTGGCGTGACCGCGACGGCATTTTCGATCGACACCAACGGCGTCGCCGAAGCCGGTTCGCTGTGGCTCTCGTCGACCGGCCTCGGCGTCGTCAACGCCGGCAACGACAACTCGGCGACCGTGGATAACGGCCCGGCCGGCACCGGTTGGGATGACTATGTGAAATTCACCTTCGACCAGGCGGTGACGGTCACGCGTGTCAGCGTTTACCCGTATGGCGACATCGACATCTCCTACAACACCGGGGCGACCGGTTGGTCGACGCAGGCAGCAGACTCGAGCGGCGGCATCACGACGATTTGGCTGACGACGACTGCGCTCTCCGACATTTTCCGATTGGGTGCCTCGCAAGGCGCCGGTCAGTCGAACGACTCGTTCACGATCGCGGGCCTGCGTATCCAAGCCCAAGGATCGACCGCGCGTGCAGTCCCCGAACCGGGCACGCTGGCGCTCCTCGGCGCCGGTCTGGTCGGACTCGGCCTGATCCGCCGTCGCAAGCACGCATAGTCCTTTTGTTCGCGAAAAACGGCGCCTCGGGGCGCCGTTTTTCTTTGCCCGATCATGCGAATTGGGAGGCCCGCACCAACCCACATCGGTGACAGCCATTGGGTCCGCGCCTATGCTCGCCCTTCGTCGCAAGGGGGATCCATGAAGAGGGCCTTATTCTGTTTCGCAGTGTCGTTCGCCGCGAACGCGCTCGCCGCGCCATTGACGCCCGACGAGCAAGCGTTTCGCGACATCTACAAACAGCTCGTCGAGATCAACACGACGCTGTCGGCCGACAACTGCGTCGGTGCCACGACGGCAATGGCAGCGCGACTGAAGGCCGCCGGTTTCACCGATGCCGACGTACACCTCATCGCGCCGCCGGATCGGCCGACGAAGAGCAACCTGGTCGCCGTCCTGCACGGCACTGACAAGAGCGCGAAGGGGCTGCTGCTGCTCGCGCACATCGACGTGGTCGAAGCAAAGCGCGCGGACTGGGTGCGTGATCCGTTCACGCTGATCGAGGAAGACGGCTACTTCTACGGCCGCGGCACCGCTGACGACAAGGCGATGGCGGCGATCTTCGTCGACGCGATGGTGCGCTACAAAAAGGCGAACTATCGGCCGAAGCACGACATCAAGATGGCGCTGACGTGCGGTGAAGAGACGCCGTACGATTTCGACGGCGCCGAGTATCTGGTCGAGCACGACAAAGATCTGATCGACGCAGCCCTCGCGATCAACGAAGGCGCCGGCGGCCGGCTGACCAAAGCGGGCCAACGGATCTACAACGGCGTCCAGGCCGGCGAGAAGGTCTATCAAGACTATCGACTGGAAGTGACGAACCCCGGCGGACACTCGTCGCGGCCCGTCAAAGACAACGCGATCTATCACCTCGCCGCGGGCCTCACGAAGCTGTCGGAGTTTTCGTTCCCGATCGAATTCAACGACGCGACGCGCGGCTACTTCGCGCGGATGTCGAAGATCGAGACCGGCCAAGTCGCGGCCGACATGCAAGCGATCTTGCAGACGCCGCCGAACTCGGACGCGCTCGCGCGGATGTTGGCCGATCCGACGTACAACTCGATTCTGCACACGACCTGCGTCGCGACGATGCTCGATGGCGGCCACGCTCCGAACGGTTTGCCGCAGCGTGCCGGCGCGAACGTGAACTGCCGGATCTTCCCGGGCACGACCCAGGAGAGCGTGCTGAAGACGCTCGAGAAGATCGTCGACGATCCGCAGATCAAGATCGCGTTCGCGAATCCGCCCGAGAAGGTGTCGCCGGCGCCGCCGCTGACGAAGGCCGTGCTCGCGCCGATCGAGAAAATCACGCAAAAGATGTGGCCGGGCGTGCCTGTGGTGCCGACGATGGCCGCCGGCGCCACCGACGGCCGGTTCCTCACGCCGAACGGCATTCCGACATACGGCGTCAGCGGCATCTTCGCCGACCCGGAAACGACGAACGCGCACGGTCTCAACGAGCGCGTCAAAGTGACGTCGTTGTACGAAGGTCGCACGTTCCTCGACCAGCTGATCAAAGCGTATGCCAACCCCTGAAATCGACACGGCGCTCGAAGCGGAACGTTGGATCGCATCGCTGCAACTCTCCACCGCGCACGGCATTGCGTGGGGGCACAGCCGCGAGCGGCCCGACGTCGTATCGCGCACGCTGTACAACGGCAGCGCCGGCATCGTCGTCTTCTATCTCGAACTCCACGCCGCCATCGGCGAACGACGTTTCCTCGACGTCGCACGCGCCGGTGCCGACGACTTGGCCGCATACGCGCGTTCGACGGAAAAGCAATCGTGCGCGATCTACACCGGCTGGCCGGGCCTCGCGTTCGCGCTCGCCGAAGTCGCGCGACACACCGACGAACGACGCTACGCCGACGCGGCAGTCCATTGCCTCGATCGCCTGCACGCGAGCGCGCATCGCCTCGGCAGCGGCATCGGCTGGATCGAGCCGATGCCGTTCTCCGACATTCACGGTTTCAAAGGCGACCGCGAAATCTACGATGCGTCGGTCGGCGCTGCCGGCGCCGGATTCGTGTTGTTGTACGCGGCGCGGGCGAACTTGCATCCGCGCGCTCTGCAATGGGCGCGCGAGGTCGGTGATCGCTTGCTCGACGTCGCGCAGACCACCGAGACCGGTCTCAATTGGGCGCTGATGTCCGATATGCCGTTTCGGTGGAACCCGTCGAACTTCGCGCACGGCGGCGCCGGCGTCGGCGCCTTCATGGCGTCGTTGTACGAAGCGACCGGCGAAGTGCGCTATCTCGACGCCGCGCGCGGCGCAGCCGAACACCTGATGCACATCGCGCATCGCGTCGGCGCCGGCCACCTCGTGCACCATCACGACGGCGACGGCGAAAAGCTCTACTACTTGTCCGCGTGTCACGGGCCGCCGGGAACGACGCGACTCTTTCATCTGCTGCACCGGATCACCGGCGACGAACGCTACTCGAGTTGGAACGACGGCGCGCTGCGCGGTTTGCTCGCGACCGGCGCGCCCGAGCAACGCTCGGACGGCTTCTGGAACAACGTCGGCCAGTGCTGCGGCGACGCCGGCGTCGGCGACTACGCGGTGAACTACTTCCGCATCACGAACGACGCGCGTTACCTCGATCTCGCCCGACGCGAGGCCGCGCTCTTGAGCGCACGGCGCGAGCGGATCGCCGACGGTTGCTGTTGGCCGCACGCGGAGCATCGCGAGCGGCCGAAGTTCATCCAAGCGCAAACCGGTTACATGCAAGGCGCCGCCGGCATCGCGAGCTTTCTCGTGCATCTGCACACGACGCTCGCCGGTTCACCGGTGAAGATCGCGTTCCCGGATACTCCGTTCGAGTGACGCCCCGTTCCGGTCCGATCTGAGGATCGACCGTACGGTGCGAACAAACGCCAGCGACGCAACGTCGATCGATTGCAATCGCAACGTCGGCCGCGATTGGGCAGGTGCCAACAATACGAGCGCCGACACGAGCGCGATGCGGGCGCCAACACCTGCACCCGCGCGCGCCAAACGGTCGGCAGCATCGCCGCCGTCGTGTACGCTCGCACTCTCCACGCTCGGATGGATCTCGATGACGGATGCCCATCGCCCCGCGCAACCGGGGTGGTCGCGACGACGTTTGTTGATGAGCGTCGGCGCGGCCGGCGGATCGGCGGCGATGTTTCGCGTCGGCGCGGCGCTCGGTTGGGTGCCCGCGTTCGCCGCGGCGGAGCGACCGACGTTGCGACCGGTCGCCGGCAAACGCACGGTGGTGATCCTCGGCGCCGGTGTCTCGGGACTCGTCGCCGCATACGAACTCGGCCGCGCCGGCTATCGCTGCACGATCCTCGAAGCGTCGCATCGCGCCGGCGGCCGCAACTTGACGCTGCGCCGCGGCGACAAGGTCGACGAACTCGGCCACCCGCAGGTCTGTCCGTTCGACGACGACCCCGACTTGTACTTGAACGCGGGTCCCGCGCGCATTCCGAGCGTGCACGAGCGGCTGCTCGAATATTGCCGCGAGCTGAACGTCCAGTTGTCGCCGTTCGTCAACGACAACCACAACGCGTGGGTGCAGGACGACGCCATGTTCGACGGCAAGCCCGTGCGCAATCGCGAATACGTGACCGACGCGCGCGGCTTCATGGCGGAGTTGCTGGCCAAGGGCATTCAGTCGCATCGGATCGACGCCGAACTCGACGCGCTCGACGTCGAGCGGTTGCTCGGATTCTTGCGCGCGTACGGCGATCTCGACGAGGCGTACCTCTATCACGGCTCGTCGCGCGCCGGTTATCGCAACGCCGCGATGATCGAAGCGCCGCAGCTCAAAGGCGTGCTCGACATTCGCGAACTGCTGAAGTCGAGCTTCTGGCGCTCGAACATGCACTTCGCCGAAGGCCAAGACCAATCGCCGATGATGATGGAGCCGGTCGGCGGCATGGACAAAGTGGTCGACGCGCTGATGGCGAAGGTCGGCAAGACGGTGCAGCTGAACGCGCAGGTCGAGTCGGTGATGTTGCGCGACGGCGGCGTCGACGTCGTCTATCGCGCGCGCGGCAAACGCGCGCAGATCTCTGGCGACTATTGCCTCAACTGCATTCCGATGCACATCTTGAACGGCATCGACCACAACTTCCCGGCCGACTATTCGGGCGCGTTCACCGCGATCGGCCGCGGCAAGCTGTTCAAGCTCGGGCTGCAAGCCGGCGAGCGGTTCTGGGAGCGCGAGCAAATCTACGGCGGCATCAGCTGGACCGCGCAGGACATCACGCAGATCTGGTATCCCGCGCACGGCATCCACCGGCAGAAAGGCGTGTTGCTCGCCGCGTACACGTTCGGCGGCGACGCCAGCGACAACTTCGCGAGCCTCGGTCCGGCCGAACGCATCGAGCGCGCCATCGGCCAAGGCGAGAAGGTGCATCCGAACTATCGGCAATACATCGAATGCGGCATCAGCGTCGCGTGGCATCAGATGAACCACATGCTCGGCTGCGCCGCGGAATGGAACGAGGCACTTTACCAGCAGTGGTTCGCGCGCCTGCAGGCACCCGTTGGGAACCACTATCTGATCGGCGACCAAGTGAGCCGTCACGCCGGTTGGCAGGAAGGCGCCATCCATTCGGCGCTGCACGCCATCGAGGACATCGACCGGCGCGAGCAAGCGGCGCGCGGCGGAGCGCTGGCATGAGCGGTGCGAAGACGACCTCGTCGCCGCGCCGCGAAGTGTCGCGAACGCTCGGCCGGTGCACGCTACCCATCGAACCCCGCGCTTCGACGCCGCCGCTGCGAGCGATGCGCCGCCGCCGCGCACGCGCGCACGGCGTGATCGCAGCGCTGTCGCTCGCACTGGCGGCGGCGACCGCGGCCGCCGCCGGACCGGACGAATTCGGCTACTGCACCGTGTGTCACGGCACCAATGGCAACGGCAACGCCGCGATCCGCGCGCCGAAATTGGCCGGTCTTCCGCCGTGGTACGTGCGCGCGCAGCTCGACGCGTTTCGCGCGGGATGGCGCGGCACCGCCGCCGCCGACGCGCCGGGCCGCGAGATGCAACCGGTCGCCGCGGCGCTCGCCGACGAGCCCACGCTGGCGCGCGCGGTCGCCTACGTGACGACGTTCGCTCCCCGCGCACCGGCGCCGACGGTCCGAGGCGACACCGCGCGCGGCGCAACGCTGTACGCACCGTGCGCCGCGTGCCACGGCGCGACCGGCGCCGGCAACGAAACGCTCGGCGCGCCGGCGCTCGTCGGACAGAGCGACTGGTATCTCGTGGCGCAGCTCGCGAACTATCGCGACGGCCGCCGCGGCACGCACGCCGACGATGCACACGGCGCCGCGATGCGCGCACTCGCCCTCGGGCTCGACGACGCCGCGATCGTCGATCTCGTCGCCTATGTCGACTCGTTAGCAAACGGAGCTGCTGCTCCGCCCGCATCGCCACCCGCACAGTAGGAGGTTCCCATGACACGCATCGCTCTGTTCGCCGCGCTCGCGTTCACCGCGTCTGCCGCACTGGCCGACGACATCGTTCGCCATCCGCTCGCCGGCGGCTCGACCTTCCCGATCGCGCGCGCCGTCGAAGTGCCGCCCGGTTACACGTTGGTCTTCCACAGCGGCACCACGCCGGCCCCGGCCGATCCGAAGGCCGAGCAAGGCTCCCGCGCCTATTGGGGCGATACGAACACGCAGGCGCTGTCGGTGTTCACGCGTTTGGAAGACTCGCTCCACTCGCTCGGATTGGGCTTCGGCGACGTCGTCGCCATGACCGCGTACTTGGTCGGCGATCCGGCGCAAGGCGGCAAGATGGACTTCGCCGGATTCATGGCGGCGTACTCGCAGTACTTCGGCACGAAGGAACAGCCGAACTTGCCGGCGCGCTCGACGGTACAGGTGGCCGCGCTCGCCGCGCCCGGCATGCTGGTCGAAGTCGAAGTGCAACTCGCGCGTCCACCGAAGAAATAGGCGCCCACATGCCGCTCGATACCGCCATGGTCGGTGCCAGCACCGAATCGATCACCCACGATGTCGACGCCCGCTGGATCATGGCGTACGCGGCCGGCATCGACGACCTCAACCCGCGCTATCTCGACACGCAGGCACACACGGTCGTCGCACATCCGGTCTTTCCGGTGTGCCTCGAGTGGCCGGTGATCCTGACGAGCCGGCGCTTGCCCGGCTACGAGTCGACGACGGCCGCGGAAAGCGCGCGCGGCGTGCACGCGGCGCACGACCTGCATCTCTACAAGCCGATCACCGCCGGCATGCGGTTGACGACGCGCGCAACGGTGATCGGTCTCGAACGCATCAAACCCGGTGCCGCCTCGACGACGCGCCTCGATACGGTCGATCAGAGCGGCGCGCTGGTGTGCCGCACGTATCAACTCGGCATCAGCCGCGGCGTCGACGTAACCGGGCCGCCGGTGCGCGGC